>JACRPL010000012.1 GCA_016223245.1 Candidatus Saganbacteria bacterium
CGGATATGGACCGAACTGTCTCACGACGTTCTGAACCCAGCTCACGTACCGCTTTAATGGGCGAACAGCCCAACCCTTGGAACCTGCTCCAGCTCCAGGATGCGACGAGCCGACATCGAGGTGCCAAACCGCATCGTCGATATGAACTCTTGGATGCGATCAGCCTGTTATCCCCGGGGTAACTTTTATCCGTTGAGCGATGGCCCTTCCATCCAGTAGCCACCGGATCACTAAATCCTACTTTCGTACCTGCTCGACATGTACGTCTCGCAGTCAAGCTCCCTTATGCTTTTACACTCTACGCACGATTTCCAACCGTGCTGAGGGAACCTTTGAACGCCTCCGTTATTCTTTAGGAGGCGACCGCCCCAGTCAAACTGCCCACCTAACTCTGTCCCCAAAAATACACTTTCCAGGTTAGAACTCCAACACAATCAGGGTGGTATTTCATATTTTGGCTCCGTCCCGCCCTAAAGCAAGACATCAAAGCCTCCCACCTATGCTACGCAGATAATATCGAAATCCAAAGCTAGGATACAGTAAAGCTCCACGGGGTCTTTCTGTCCTGATGCAGGTAGGCCGTGTCTTCACAGCCATACCAATTTCACCGAGTCTCTCTCCGAGACAGCGCTCCTATCGTTATGCCTTTCGTGCGGGTCGGAACTTCATTTTTGTCAATAAGTTAATTCCTTATTGAATCAGACTATACCTTCATCTTGCAGCTAATTTTAGGAGGAATTCTTTTGTATATTTTCTTTTTCCGGATTCATTCATCTGATAAGCTTCATTGATAAGCCCGATCAAATGTGTAGGGGAAAAATGCAGGTTCTTATAAACCATGGAACAAATCAATTTGAAATGTTCAAAATCTTTTTGCTTGGCCGTTTTCAAAGGATGATCTTCAAAAAAAGGTATTATTTTCAATACCAGATCTTTTATTGACCTAACTTCATACTTATAAGTCCTATCACAATTGCAAAATCTTATGGATCCGCATTTAAAATAAATACGGATATCGTTTAAGATATCAAAATTTCGCATATTTTGACTTATTGAGAAGCTAGGCCTGACTTCAATCCCAGTTTTTAACCTTTTCCGCAAGTTAAATGAAACTGAAAAACAGCCTTCGCCATCAACAAAACCTGTTATATACCAAGAACTCTCCATAACCAGCCTTTTTATCCCGCCAGACCTGCCTGCCGGTAGGCAGGGGCGGGCATGTGCAAGAGCTGACATATTATCCACCATAGGCGGATATCACCTTTCGGATCAGTCGTTACGGGGTTATTCTAACATAATAATTAGAAAACTTCCCACGGTATCTCCCCAATCACATCAGGGTTTCTACCGTTATGAGTCAGTTTGCTTATTCTAAATCACTTCAGAATTCGGACAAGTTTATTTCTGCCCGACAAGGAATTTCGCTACCTTAGGACCGTTATAGTTACGGCCGCCGTTCACTGGCGCTTCGGTTAGGTCCTTGATATAATCTCAAACCACCCCTTAACGTTCCAGCACTGGGCAGGCATCAGCCCCTATACATCCCCTTGCGGGTTTGCAGAGACCTGTGTTTTTGTTAAACAGTCGCAAGAGCCTAGTATCTGCGACCCCGACGTTACGTCGGGGCATCCCATCTTCCGAAGTTACGGGATCACTTTGCCTAGTTCCTTAGAGAGAGTTATCTCGCGCGTCTTGGCTTACTCAGCCTGTCCACCTGTGTCGGTTTGTAGTACGATCGTCTGCAGCAATAATCTAGGCTTTTCTCGTCAGCGTGGAGTCACTCAAAAACCCGGATAAATCCAGGCAACACAATCCAATAAGTGTATGAGCTATCCTTCTGCGTCCCCTAAACTATTAACGCTACAGGCGGTAACGGAATATTAACCGTTTTACCATCGCCTACGCCTCTCGGCCTCAGCTTAGAAATCGACTTACCCTGGGAGGACGAACCTTCCCCAGGAAACCTTGGACTTTCGACGGACGGGATTTACACCCGTCTTTTCGTTACTTATGCCGACATTCTCACTTCTGTTTCGTCCATCCAAGCTCGCGCTTGAACTTCACACTACAACAGAACGCTCCCCTACCACTTAAATGTGACGTATCACAAATAAATCCGTAGATTCGGTATTATGCTTGAGCCCCGGGTGTTTTCGGCGCAAGATTCCTCGACCAGTGAGCTGTTACGCACTCTTTAAAGGGTGGCTGCTTCTAAGCCAACCTCCTGGCTGTTTGTGGAACCTCACTTCCTGAACCACTTAGCATAAATTTAGGGACCTTATCTGACGGGCTGGGCTGTTTCCCTTTAGAGCACGAAGCTTATCCCTCGCACTCTCACTCCCAAGTAATTACTCCATGGTATTCGGAGTTAGCAAGAAGTTGGAACTTCTTTCGAAGCCCTAGTTCAAACTGTACTCTACCCCCACGAAGATACACTTAAGGCTGGCCCTAAAACCATTTCGGGGAGAACCAGCTATCTCCGAGCTCGTTTAGCTTTTCACTACAATCCTCAAGTCATCGAAAGACTTTTCAACGTCTACTCGTTCGGGCCTCCCCCCGATTTTACTCGGGGTTCACCCTGCTCAAGGATAGATCGCTTCGGTTTCGGGTCTACAACTGCAAACTAATCGCCCTATTCAGACTCGCTTTCGCTGCGCCTCGGGTTAAAACGCCCTAAGCTTGCTTGCAACTGTAAGTCGCCGGCTCATTCTTCAATAGGCATGCCATCATCCCGACTTTACGTCGGGACTCTGACTGCTTGTAGGCACACGGTTTCAAGTTCTATTTCACTCCCATTCCTGGGTTCTTTTCACCTTTCCCTCACGGTACTTGTACACTATCGGTCACTGATTAGTATTTAGCCTTGGATGATGGTCCACCCTGATTCCTACGGGATTACACGTGTCCCGTAGTACTTGGGATACCGCTAGGCCCTCCGAATTTTTCGCTTACAGGTCTGTCACCTTCTATGGAATTGCTTTCCAGCAAAATTCAGCTAAATTCTTTGGTACCATATCGCGGTCCCGCAACCCCGCCCGATAAATCGGACGGTTTAGGCTGTTTCGGTTTCGCTCGCCACTACTACCGAAATCTCAATTGATTTATTTTCCTCAAGATAATTAGATGTTTCAGTTCTCCTGGTTTGGCTTCCACAACATAACATCATGGAAATCTGGGCATTATCCCAGATAGGTTCTCCCATTCGGAAATCCCCGGATCAAAGCTATTTTGACAGCTCCCCGAGGCTTATCGCAGCCAATCACGTCCTTCATCGCCTTTCAGTGCCAAGGTATTCTCCATGCGCCCTTATAAATATTCAGGCGAGAATTAATTCTCGCAATTCTTAACTCTTTATATCCTAACAACAATATATATTTCGTCGTAATATATATCTATTCAATTTTCAAAGATCTTAGTTTATCAACAAAAAACGCACATCAAAGTGCGTCTCTCGTGAAACCTTTTTGATGTTACTCGATGTTTATTTATGTGAAAATATTTGTCATCAAGTCGGTATTGGTGATTATATGCAAAAACAATAAGCTTGTCAAGCGCTTTTTATGACCTGTTATTTAAAGTTCAAAAGTGGACTATTTAAAGTTGAAAAGTGGACTCTAGTTGGATGCTAAAATCCTCCTAAAAAGGAGGATTTCTATGCAATTGCACAAGCGTCTCGCACAGGAACAGGTTAGGGCTCTTTTTGATAACTATCTCAAGGGGCTCATCACCGTAAAGGAGGCATTAGAGTTTCTTGGAATCGGAAGAAGCCGTTTCTTTGTGCTTCTGCGGAAATACAAAAAGAACCGGGAATCTTTTTCTGTTGCTTATGCTAGGCAGCCCCACAAACATATTAGTAAGCAGAACGAGCAAAAGATCAAAAAAGAACTAGTCGCCGATCAAAAACTTGTCCAAGATCCCAAAATCCCCATCACAACCTACAATTATTCCGCCATACGCGATAACCTAAAGAAAGAAGGCGTCAGGGTTTCGGTCCCCACCATCATCCAACGTGCCAAGGAATATGGCTGCTATCAGCCAAAGAAGGAACGGCAAGTCCACGATCGGGAAGTCATAACTACTGCTATCGGAGCCTTGATTCAGCATGATGCTTCCTATCATTTGTGGAGCCCCTACGCTGAAAGGAAATGGATACTAATTACATCTTTGGACGACTACTCCCGTTTTCTGCTTTATGCCAATTTGATTGAGGCTGAATCAACCTGGGCGCACATTGAAGCGGCGCGGGAAGTTATGACGACAAATGGCATTCCTTTACAGTATTATGTTGACAGCCTGCGCGTTTTCCGATTTGTCTGTCATGGGGAAAGTATTTGGGTGCCGCAATATCACAAAACCGATGAAGTGAATCCCCAATGGAAACAATGCGTGGAAGCTGCTGGATCAAAAGCAATTTATGCGCTATCACCTCAGGCTAAGGGGAAGATTGAGAGGCCTTACCGCTGGCTGCAAGACCGGATTGTCCGCACCTGCGCCAGAGAGAAGATCACCGCGATTAAAGATGCCAGAGAAGTCCTGCGATATGAAGAGGAAAGATACAACAAACATCAGGTACATTCCACAACAGGGGAAATTCCCGTGATGCGGTTTACGCGGGCCAGAGAATCTGGCCAAACTTTTTTCCGACCCTTTGTTATTCCCCAACCATATACCAGCTTAGATGATGTGTTCTGCCTGCGAGAGGTTCGTCAGACAGATGGGTACCGCAAGATTTCGTTGTGGAACCAAGTTATACAGGTTCCCAAAGTAGATCCGTACGAAGAGGTCAACATTCATATTATCCCGGACAGAAAATCCCAAGCAATTGACATCCGAATCTGGCATGAAAACCGTCTTGTGCTTTCAACTTCGTATCCAAAATCAATGTTCCCTAAAGTCCACTTTTGAACCTTAAATCAGTCCACTTTTCAACTTTAGCTAACAGCGCTTTTTATGATAATTTGATTTGTTATTGTAATTGTCCTTGTTCTATTTTGCGAACCACAATAACAATCACAAGAATAAATTTTGCATGCAAAATTTATGGAGCCGACCGGGATTGAACCGGTGACCTCCTGCTTGCAAAGCAGGCGTTCTCCCAGCTGAACTACGGCCCCATTACCGACTTCGTCGGAATTGACCAATGACCAAATCCCAATAACCAAACAAATTCCAAATCACAATTTTCAAATACCAGAATGGAATATTCGAATTATACCATAATTGGTCATTGGTAATT
Organism: Candidatus Saganbacteria bacterium; assembly: GCA_016223245.1. Taxonomy (NCBI): domain Bacteria; kingdom Bacillati; species Candidatus Saganbacteria bacterium. Next base: position 5,237 of record JACRPL010000012.1, read on the forward strand.
GGACATTGGCCATTACCCGACGCAACGTCGGGTTGGTGGGCCAAGGAGGAATCGAACCTCCGACCTTACCCTTATCAGGGGTACGCTCTAGCCATCTGAGCTATTGGCCCACATATTCATCAAAAAGATTCCCGTCATTCACTAGCATCTGAGCCCTGCCTGCCGGCAGGCAGGTATTGGCCCAAAAAAACTTCAAACGAAAAACTTCCAACTCAAAACTTCAAAACAAATCGAAATAAAATATTTTATTATTTTATCAGAAATGATGCTCTTATACAATTATAAATTTGTTGAAATAAAAATTGGTCGAGAAAAAATAAGAAAGAAAGCTTTGGAGGATGATAACTAAATAGGTAAGTTTGGGCGAGGTTCTAACGACCTATGAAAAAAATAATTTTTTCAATTTCTCCTTAGAAAGGAGGTGATCCAGCCACACCTTCCGGTACGGCTACCTTGTTACGACTTCACCCCAGTCATCAGTACCACCTTAATCCAGATAAATCGGGACTTTGGGCGTTCCTGACTTCCATGGTGTGACGGGCGGTGTGTACAAGGCCCGAGAACGTATTCACCGCAGCGCGTCTGATCTGCAGTTACTAGCGATTCCAGCTTCATGAAGACGAGTTGCAGCCTTCAATCCGAATTGGGCTGCGCTTTTTGAGATTTGCTCCACCTTGCGGTCTTGCTTCCCTTTGTACGCAGCATTGTAGCACGTGTGTGGCCCTGGGCATAAGGGCCATGATGACTTGACCTCATCCCCACCTTCCTCCCCGTTATCCGAGGCAGTTTCGCTAGAGTGATCGACTTAACGTTATCGCATCGAATTAAACCACATGCTCCACCGCTTGTGCGGGCCCCCGTCAATTCTTTTGAGTTTTAACCTTGCGGTCGTAATCCCCAGGCGGTTCACTTAACGCGTTAGCTGCGGCACTCAAGGGGTCGATACCTCGAACACCTAGTGAACATAGTTTAGGGCTAGGACTACCGGGGTATCTAATCCCGTTTGCTCCCCTAGCTTTCGTGCCTCAGTGTCAGAAGAATCCTAGGAAGCCGCCTTCGCCACTGGTATTCCTTGCGATATCTACGCATTTCACCGCTACACCGCAAGTTCTGCTTCCCTCTGAATCTCTCAAGTTTTGCAGTATCAAGTGCGGGCTCCGGTTGAGCCGGAGGTTTTAACACCTGACTTACAAAACCACCTACGCACGCTTTACGCCCAATAATTCCGGACAACGCTCGCCACCTACGTATTACCGCGGCGTAGTTAGCCGTGGCTTCCTCTGTGGGTACCGTCATTATCGTCCCCACTGACAGTGCTTTACATCCCGAAAGACTTCATCGCACACACGGCGTCGCTCCATCAGGCTTTCGCCCATTGTGGAAAATTCCTCACTGCTGCCTCCCGTAGGAGTATGGACCGTATCTCAGTTCCATTGTGACTGGTCGTCCTCTCAGACCAGCTACCCGTCATAGCCTTGGTAAGCCGTTACCCTACCAACTAGCTGATAGGCCGCAAGCCCATCTCAAAGCCCCTTGCGGGATTTAGTTGAAAAAACATGCGTCTCTTCAACACTATCCGGAATTAGCCCGTCTTTCGACAGGTTATGCCGGTCTTTAAGGTAGGTTACTTACGTGTTACTCACCCGTTCGCCACTATTCTCCATCGCCCTTGCGGACTACGGAGAACCGTTTGACTTGCATGTGTTAGGCACGCCGCCAGCGTTCATCCTGAGCCAAGATCAAACTCTCAATAAGTTTGTCTAGCTCTAAAAAACTAATAAAATAAAAATTAACAAGAACACTCGCTCCAAACATTTACCTATTTAGTTATCAAAGATCTTTAAAGACAAAAAAAACATAAAAACCCGAAACTCTTGTTTTCTTGAGTCTCAAGGCTTTTACTCTTCAAGTTATCAGCGGGAAACTATCCCCTATGAGTGGATTAATTCTATAGGGAAAAGATAACCTTGTCAAGCGCTTTTATAATTTTCTTGGAAATGTTATCATTTTCCCATGGGATCAAGGTCTCAAGCAATTCTCAACGGGATAAAAACCACGAAAAAGATCGCAAACGCATACTTATTTACGAACAGCGACAATGCGTCAAAACTCAATGCGGCGATAGATTTCGCGAGATCGCTCAATTGCTCGTCAATTAAAATCGATGCTCCTTGCGGTGTTTGCACAAGCTGTAGAAAAGCAGTTAAAAATATCAATCCCGACATCATACTTATCGAAAAAGATAAAACAAGCATCAAGATCGATCAAGTCAGGAAATTAAAAGAAATAACAAGATACGGGCCATCCGAAAATCCTTGGCAAATTGTTATTATTAATGAAGTGGACACGATGACACAAGGCTCCGCAAATAGTTTCCTGAAGATACTCGAAGAACCACCGGCGAATGTTGTTTTTATTTTGATCGCCGAACGCGAAGGCACGCTTCCGATGACGATACTTTCAAGATGCCAAAAAATTATTTTTGAAGAACAACAGGTCGCTGAACCAAACGATGAAGCAAAAAAATCATTCTCGAAGATCACCGCGAAGCCTTTCGATTATATAGAAGTTTCCCAAATATTATCGGATTCAAAAGAACCAAAAGAATTATTAAAACAATTCTTTGCATTATTTGCGATCTCAAAAAAAGCGAAAGAAGCAAGAATAGTCCTTGAAACGATAAAAGGATTGGAAAGAAAAGTTAATCCAAAACTGGCACTAGACCTACTTTGTTTGAAATTATGGAAAAAAAATAACAACTTACCAAGTTAGGAACCACGAGGAAACCGCGACGCTTGTCCCGATTCCCACATCGGGATTTAGTCGCTGGTTTCCGAGGCTGAGATTTTCTCACTATTCTCCTTTTTGAAATACCCGCAATAAAATGATATAATCCATAAATAATATGGAAAACAAATTGGCGGTCAAATTAAGGAAATTTAACAGGATCTGCCCTATTACCGGCTACAAAGAAGAATCTATCAAAGTCGGATCGTCCCTTATAGTCCTGACCGACCGTGGAGAAGAGTTTGGAACAATAGTTTCTTATGTAAAAGAACCTCCTAAAACAAATTCGGACGTAAGGCTAAAAAAAGTCTTGAGATATGCGACTGAAAATGACCTTAGGACCGTCGACGGCCTCCCTGAAAAAGAAGACAAGGCCGTAGATATCGCGCAAGCCAAGGCTAAAGAATTCGAAATGCCGATAAAAATAATCGGCGTCGAATATTTGTTCGATACAAGCAAAATAAATGTCTATTACAAACAGGGAAAAGACAACAAGACACCTGACTTGAAGGCCTACAGGAAAGACCTCTCCTCAACACTTAAGGCGGAGATCACTATGAGAGCTGTTACACCAAGGGATGAAGCCCGCTTCGTTGGAGGGCTTGGGCCATGCGGGAGATCGCTTTGCTGCGTTTCATGGCTACAAAAGCCGAAGCACGTAACAGTTAAAATGGTCAAAGACCAAGGTTTGCAGATATCGCCTACAAAAACTTCCGGCGTTTGCGGAAGGCTTATGTGCTGTTTTAGCTATGAAAATGAAGGGCTAGCGAAGGAAGGGCGCTAATATGACTGATTGTCTTTTTTGTAAAATAATTAAAAAAGAGATCCCTTCGGAAATAGTTTTTGAGAGTGAAAATGCGGTAGCTTTTATGGATATTAATCCGCAAGCGCCTGTGCATTTCCTCGTTATCCCAAAGATCCATTTAAGCTCTATAACAAAAGTAGAAAAAGAGCATGGGAGCATAATGGCCGAGATGGCAAGGATAATAAATGAAGTCGCTAAACAAAAAAATATTGAAAAAAGCGGTTTTAGGGTTGTCGTAAACCACGGGAAAGATTCCGGGCAAGCTGTGCCGCATCTGCATTTCCATGTTCTCGGCGGACGAAAATTAAAATGGCCGCCGGGCTAAAAAGGATAAGCATTAAGGATAAGAATTAAGTGAGAAAAAAGGAGGTATGATTTTATGGCGAAAATTGAAATCCGTAAAGGAGAATCAATTGACAAAGCGTTGAGGAAATTTAAAACCCAGATCAGGCGCGAAGGCTTGATCGACGAGATCAAGGACCGCGAGCACTACGAAAAACCCAGCGAGAGAAGGCGCAAACAGCTTGCAAAAGCCGTAAGGCGCGAACAAAAAAGACAGCGCGAAGAAGATTGAGAATAATTGACCGTTATATTACAAAAGAGACTCTGTCGCCATTTTTTTTGGGGATAGTTGGTTTTGTCATGGTCATGACGGTCGACCTGCTTTTTACTTTTGTCGACCTTATCATAAACAAAGGAATACCTTTTTTTGCGGTAATGGAGCTTCTCCTGTATAAGCTCCCGTCAATTTTGATCTTGACCTTCCCGGTCGCCACCCTGTTTGGCGTTGCGATGGCTATCGGCCGATTAAGCAAAGACAACGAAATTTCGGCCCTTAGGACCTCGGGGGTTTCTTTTGGGAGGATAGCGGCTCCCATATTGATTATTTCGGTAATTATTTCTCTTGTCTCATTTTTCACTAACGAAAAGATCGTGCCTTACGCTAACCAGAAATCGCAAAAGATCATAAGGGAGATATTGCTGAAACAGCCCCTTCCCGCGATCCAGGAAAATATTTTTTTCAAAGACGCATATAACAGGCACTTTTATGTGCAAAAAATAAATAACAGGGAAAAAACCATGGAAAACGTCATGGTCTACGAACTGATAAGGGAAAACCTCCCTCGCATAGTAACCGCAAAGTCCGCGAAATTAGAAGGATTAAAGCTCACGCTTAATTCCGGGCTCATCCATAAGTTCGACAATAACGGCCAATTGGCTTATGAAGCATCTTTTGAGGCCATGGAATTTAATTTGAACGAAAATGCGTTCGCGGGCGAGGGCCAAAAAACTACTGAAGAAATGAATACCACTGAACTAGAAAAACAGATAGATTCGCTTAAAAAAAGCGGAGTTTCGGTCAATTCACTGCAGACTGACCTGTTCATGAAATATTCGATCCCGGCAACTTCGATCATCTTTGCGATAATCGGGCTCACGCTTTCGCTAAGCGGCATGAGAAGCTCGAGGACCTGGGGAATGGTATTTACGATCGTTATCATGTTCACATTTTATGTATTTGCGTCGGTCTTCCGGTCTCTCGGGCGCGGAGGGGCGATCGCGCCGTTTTTTGCCGCATTTACACCGCAAATATTTTTTGGTATATTAGGGCTGGTCCTCTTGATAAGAGAGATCAAGCTCAAATGATCACTGAACTTGAAGAATTAACAAAAACACTGCAAAGCAATCCGAGAAACAGTAAACTGCTCCGGCAGTTAGGATACTATTACCTCAAGAACGGTTATTATAAGCAAGCGCGCGACGAATACCATTTGGCCGGACTTTTTTCTCCGCGGATGGTTTCGGAGATCATGCTTGACCACGAAAAAGTAATAAGCGAAAACCCTTCAGACATCCAGGCAAGGTTGACGCTTATAAGTTTTTGCCTTGGCCATATGGACCTCGATTCGGCGACTCTTGAGCTCGAAGAATTGCTCGAGATTAACCCGCGAAACGTTCAAGCTTACAATGTGCTCGGCAAAATACTGATCAAGCTTGAACGTATAGACGAAGCAATGTCCCTTTTAGAAAAAGCGTTCGATCTTGGAGCAAAGGACCTTTCGATATCGGAAATGCTTGCTTCTGTTTATCTCGAAAAAGGCCGTTTTGAAGAAGCCATCCATTTTTTTGAAGCCCTGCCCGTCGACAAAAAAAACCTAAGGACGCTTGCGGAGCTTTATGCGCGCATCGGGAAATTTGAAAATTCGGCCGAAAAATATTTCAAGATGTACGAACTCGATTCGGAAGTGGCGCAGGAAGTCCAGATGAAGCTGGAAGAACTTCTCGTGCGCAACATCGAATCGCTGCGGATCCGGGAACTGCTGTCCGAAATATACGCAAAGACTCTTAAACCCGACCTTGCAGTGCAAAAATTCTCGGAGATTATAAAGATCTCGCCAAAAAAGAATACCGAGGTAATCACAAAATTAAAACAGCTCCTAAAAAGCTATCCGCTTAATCCCGAAGCAACACTAGCCCTTGCCGAAAACCTGTCGAAAACCGGAAGCTACAGCGAGGCCATCGAAGAATATTACAAGCTTGTAAAAGACAAGCCCGACCTGACTGACAAGGCTATCGCTGGCTGTAGATTAATAATCGAGCAATTTCCCGAACAATATCTCGCGCGGCAATTCTTGATTGAAACATATATTAACCAGGGAAGAATAAAAGACGCAGCGGGAGAGATAAAATCACAGCTCCGCTCATACCCTGATTCCGCCGATTGGATAATCGGAAAATTGCGGGACCATGCAAAAAAGCATCCGGAGCTTCGGGAAAGCTTGGGATATGCATACCTTGCAAAGTCCGACTTTACCCTTGCCTCGGCTGAAGCCGAAACCCTGCTCTCGCAAAACAAGCAAAATATCGGGGCTTTGCTGCTTTTGGGCGAAATACTTCTTAAGCAGAAGCAATGCCGCAAAGCCGTCGACACCCTGCATAAAGCCCTGGAACTTTCGCCGTACGACACGGATATCCACGAAAAATTTGAGGAAGCAAAAATGCGCGAATACGAGATCGAAGCGCTCACATTAAAAAAGCGGATATCCGAAGACGAGTGGAAAGTGTCGCTCCACATTGACCTTGGCAAGAACGCGATTTCCCGCGGCGACCGCGATTGCGCAATAAGGGAGCTTCAGGCGTCAAGCAAAGACACGCAAAAAGCGTCATATGTGTTCGGCCTGCTCGGCCAATTCTATAGGAACGAAGGGCTATATGACCAATCGCTCGATGCGTTCAGGAAAGCTTTGCAATTTGCAAACAATGAGTCGTCCGACCAGCTAAAAAAGGCGAAGTTCGGGATGGCGTTGACCTACGAAGCTCAAGGACAGATCAAATATGCGGTCAAGCTGTTGGAGGAGATCGAGCAGGAAGATATTGATTTTTCCGGGCTCCGGGAAAAAATAAGGTATCTAAAGAACACAAGCTTGTCTTCGATCCAAAACAAATCAATTATCCTCGCAATAAAGGATTTTAAGAGCGGCCTCTTGGTCGGCATGTGGGGAAGGGAATCGAAAAAAACAGGGAACCGACCACAACTTTCAGTGTCGTTCGGGCAAAACTACAACAACAGCGGGATCGAATTTTTCCTAAAGGGCATGAACCAGGCGGCGGAAGAAGAATTCAACCTGTCGTCCCAACTCGATCCGCATTACACGGCCGGAGTCAATAATTTGGCCGCCGCCCAGATGCTTGCGCACAAAGGCAATGAAGGATTGAATAATTTCAGGCGCGCTTACGAAGTTGATTCGGCGGCCGCCATTGTCTTGAACAATCTCGGGATCGCCCTGATGCTTAACGGGGATCTTCCGGACGCCAGAATAAAACTTGTAAGGGCGGCCGAACTTGACCCTGAACTATCCGCCGCAAAGTTGAGCCTGGGGGACGTTTATTATAGGACAAACAGGGTCAAAGACGCTCTTGAATTATACAAGCAGATTAATCGAGCAGACCTATTGTACGACATCGCGCAGAAAAGATTGGCTTACAAACTACCTTAGATCCCACTGCATCAGATCCCAATTAATGTTATTAATTATAACTTCATTGTTGGGGCCTGGGATCTGGGAAATTGGGATCTATTCTTCAAGCGAATCAGAAATCTTTCCTTTCAATAATAAGCTTCTTATGTTTTTGTATAGAGATATCCCGTTTTCAAGTAGGAAATACATAAATTTATTATATACAAGATCATAGACGCCGATATATTTCATGAGTTTCCCGTTAAAACCTTTCTTGAAACGATAAACTCCCCAAAGGGGATGGGAAGGGTTCGGCGTCGAGGGAATACCGAACAGATCATAACTGGCATAACCTTTCTCCTTTGCCCACTTGATGATGTGCCAGTGCAATGCATGGTTCGGCATAATATTTCTATATGAAGAAAGAGAGGCTCCGTACATATACCAAACGCGCGATCCGAAAATAAAAGTGAACACTCCGGCAACAGGAATGTCATTATGATATGCAATAAAAATGTTTGCCATTCTCTTATCGACTAAAATTTTTTTGATATTTTTATAATATTTTATCGGATGGATAAGAAAGTTGTCGCGTTTTGCCGTTTCTTTATAAATATTGTAAAAGATTTCGACACCTTGGTCATCGGACATTTCTTTGACAGTAACGCCTTTTTTCAAAGACAAACGGATGTTATAGCGGGTTTTTTCTTCAAAGGTCGACATTAATTGGTCTATCGGCCAATCCAAGCTAACAATAAAAGTTGTACGAGGTTGGACATTTTGTTTTTTGTATTGGAACCCTCGGCTCTTAAGCAGATTCGTAACATGTTGATCGTCTTCTAATATTTGGGGATCGATCTTTAAAGCTATGGCGCTATGTCGCTTTGTTTCTATGTCAATTGCCTTGAGTAGAAAATCAAAGGCTTCGATGTTTTTGTAATCGAGAACGGGACCGCGTGGCGCGTAAAATAAACAGTAAGGCAAGCGAGGGAGTTTGCGTTTCAAAATAGAGATCGCGGCAACTATATTGCCATTATCTTCAACAGCAATTCGGATCGGTGTCCAGCCGTGAAGAGACTTCAACTCGCTCCATTCGTAAGATTGGAGGATATCCGGCTCCGGAAAATCCTTGATAAAATCATTCCATTCGCTTGGAGAAATTTCTTTCTTAATTTGCAGCTAACTCACCCCCTTTTATTCCCCCTCTCTTAAAAATAGAGGAGGATAGGATTCGACTTAATCGACTATTGATCAAATTTATTACAGAGTCTATATTCTTCTCAACCTCAATGTTTTTGATCCTGATAACTTCTAAACCTAATGCGTTTAAGGCGAAATCTCTTACTTGATCATAATTTTTTTGCCTATCGTGAATTTTGCCATCTAATTCAATAATGAGTTTTGCTTCATAACAATAGAAATCGGCAATTAAAAAACGTTTTTGATTATTCCATTTGAAAATTATTGGGAATTGGCGAAGAAATTTACAGTTTAAAAGTTGCCTATTTCTAATATATTCCCAAAGAATGCTTTCACTTTCAGTCTGGTTAATCCTCAACTTCCTAACTGTTTCCTTGATTGTACTCTTAAAATCTTGATTTCTCATATTTTATTAATATTGAGACTAGTTAGGAACCTGCGAGTGAACCCTGCCTGCCGGTAGGCACGGCTCGCGGTTCCTAAAATCTACGAGGAAACCGCGACGCTTGTCCCGATTCCCACATCGGGATTTAGTCGCTGGTTTCCGAGTTGCTAACTGGTCTCATATTATTACATTTATACCCCTCTCTTTTTAAGAGAGGGGATAGGGATGAGTTATGTTATAATTATAACATGATATTAATGATCGATAACTACGACTCGTTCACCTACAATCTCGTCCAATATCTAATGGAATTAGGCGAGGAACTCAAAGTTTACCGCAATGACAAGATCACGATTTCCGAGATCGAAAAACTAAACCCCAAGCAGATAATAATATCACCCGGACCGGGAAGCCCTGAAAATGCGGGCATTTCACCTGAAACGATAAAGCATTTCGCGGGGAAGAAGCCGATCCTAGGCGTTTGTCTTGGCATGCAGGCGATCGGCTATGTTTTTGGCGGAAAGATCGTTAGGGCGAAATCATTGATGCACGGAAAGACCTCAAAAATATATCATGACGGAAAAACTATTTTCAAAGACATCCCCTCCCCTTTCACGGCAACCCGCTATCATTCGCTTGTTGTCGAAAGGGAATCGCTTCCTAAAACTTTGGAAATTTCGGCGTGGACAAAAGAAGACGATGAAATAATGGGATTGAGGCATAAGGAATTAAAAATTGAAGGAGTACAATTCCACCCAGAGTCAATATTAACCGAACATGGAAAACAATTGCTTAAGAACTTTCTTTATTTATAAATCCGAATTCCCTAAATCCTAAATCAAAACAATGTTAGGATTTCGATGTTTCTGATTTCGGATTTTCCGTTTTGGGGCTTTCGGTTTTTGGAGCTTCTACTTTTGGAGGATCAGAAGATTTAGGATCTTTCTTCGCGTAATCAGTCACATGGAACCCTGATCCCTTAAAAACTATCCCAGCGGCAGATATCAATCTCTTAATTATTCCCTTGCATTCCGGGCAGAATTTTAATGGTTCTTCCGTTATTCTTTGGACAATTTCAAATATATGTCCGCACTGTTCGCATTTATAATCGTAGGTAGGCATGTTAGCAATGACAAATGTCAAATGACAAATGTCAAATTATTTTATCGCCCCTTTCCCCATATATGGGATCAACGCTTCTGGGACAATAATTGATCCATCAACTTGCTGATAATTCTCAAGGATCGCCGCAGCAGTCCGTCCTACAGCTAGCCCGGATCCATTCAAAGTATGTACGAATTCAGTCTTTGATTTTGCATCGCGCTTGAATCTTATATTGGCCCGCCTTGCCTGAAAATCTTCGAAATTCGAACATGATGAAATTTCTCTGTAGCAATTTTCGGATGGAAACCAAACTTCAAGATCATAAGTCTTTGCTGACGAGAAGCCCAAGTCTCCGGTGCACAATAAAACCACCCTGTATGGAAGGCCTAGCTTTTGAAGTATCTTTTCGGCATCGGCTGTTAACGCTTCATGCTCTTCATATGACTTTTGAGGATCGACGAACTTCACAAGTTCAACTTTGTTAAATTGGTGCTGTCTCAAAATTCCTTTGACATCTTTCCCATAAGATCCGGCTTCGCGTCTAAAGCAAGGTGAATAACTGCAATATTTGATCGGGAGTTTTTCATAATTTATTATTTCTTCGCGATGAAGGTTTGTGACCGAAACTTCAGCGGTAGGTACTAAATAAAGTGAATCTTCGGGGCATTTGAATATTTCTTCCGAGAATTTCGGAAGCTGACCAGTACCCTCGAAACATTCAGGTTTAACAAGAACAGGCGCTAATACCTCTTCGTAGCCATTTTCTTTGGAATGAGTATCAAGCATTAGATTTATAAGCGCGCGCTCAAGGCTTGCCCCTGCGCCATGGTATACGACAAATCGCGCGCCGGATAGTTTCGCGGCTTCTTCAAAATTCAATAATCCCAGGGATTCGCCGATTTCGTCATGAGATTTAGGTTTAAAATTGAACTTTTTTGGCTCGCCCCATCTCCTTATTTCAACATTGCCGGATGAATCTTTCCCGCCCGGGACGCTATGGTGCGGTAGATTGGGAATTTTTAAGATTATTTGCCTGATTTTTGTTTCAGTTTTTCTTAAGCCTTCTTCGGACTCTTCAATCCCATCTCCAATAAGCTTTGCTTTGGCCAAAAGATCGGAAACATCGTCTCCCATTTTTTTAAATTTCCCAATCTCTTCCGAAATTTCATTGCGTTCTTTCTTGATCTTATCGATCTTAGAAACCATTTCGCGGCGATCTTTATCTATCTCTATGATTTCTTCGATCAATTCCTTATCTATGCCGCGCCGCTGCAGCTTTGTTATTACTTCCTGGGGATTATCTCTTAAAAGTTTTATATCAAGCATGAGTAAAGTATAGCTTATAAAAAAAATTGGGTCAAAGTGAAATTTTCGGTGGGGGCTGTCGATATATATGTGAGGCCAAAGAGAAAAAGACAACCCATGAAAAAATAGGTTGATTTTTCAGAGGTCTCATTAAGAAGTATTACAAGGAGGAATAAAAAATGAGTTTTTTTTACAGATTGTTAGGTGTAGGGACTTTTGATTCGAGCCGATTGGTAAGGTTTTGCGCTAGAACATCTTCCGCAATAGCCTCTTTTCATCGTACTGAGAATATCATCTCTAGGTTAAGCGTTAGTTTTGACCCGATAACCCTTCCAAACGGCAGGAAATTCATGCCGATCACAAGGGACAATATAACTAAATTAAAAAGCTTGATCGCGCGCGAGATAATGGCAAACGGCGCCATTGATCTCACATACGGCAAGCTGCAAGTCACAAATTTTGAAAATGTAATTTACCCTGAAGGTAAAACCATTAGGCCTTCCTTATTGGGAATATTAGGATACACCGATAAAATTACTAAAAGTTTTGCGGTTGGCATTGTCGGATGCACCGTTAACGAGGTACGTGTGAACTTCAACGAGCCGTTCATTGTAAGGGTCAAGACAACCGACTAGCGGGATCCGTTTTTCTCCCAACAGAAGACAAAAAAACAGGAAGTTTTGATCTCCTAACTCTTACTCCACTTCGTCCCATAAGCCGTGTCTTCGAGGATAATGCCTGATCCCAATAGCTGTTTTCGCATTTCATCCGCGCGTTTGAAGTTTTTGCTTGCGCGAGCTTCGTTTCTCTCGGAAATGAGTTTTTCAATGTCAGGATTATCGATACTTGATGCTTGATTCTTGATACTGGATTCTCGATCCTCGATTTTCAAGCCCAATATGCCGCATAATTCAAAAATAAGCTTCTTATATTCCTTAAGTGAGCCGGTATCGATCTTCTCTCGCTTAATATGCTTATTTACAAACCCGATGAATTCAAAAACAATTCCGATAGCTTTAGCTGTATTAAAGTCATCATCCATCGCAGATACGAATTCATTTTTGAATCTCGCAAGCTCATCATCGGTTTCAAGGACTTCGATCTCGGCTTCAGGCTCGCGGACTTTTGATATCAAGAAATCTATTTCGTAAACGATATTTACGATCTTTGAATAAGCGGTTTTTGCTTCATTTAACTGCTCATCTGAAAAGTTTATCGGGCTCCTGTAATGAGTCATCAATAAAAACAAACGAACAATCATTGGATCATATTTTATAAATATATCCGTAAGTGTGAAGAAATTCCCAAGTGATTTCGACATCTTTTGCGAATTAATATTCACAAAACCGTTGTGCATCCAATATTTGACCCATGGAACTTTATTGGTCAAAGCCTCTGTTTGTGCGATCTCGTTCTCATGATGAGGAAATTCAAGATCAAGTCCTCCGCCATGGATATCGAATTGCTCGCCAAGATATTTTGTAGACATTGCGGAACACTCTATATGCCAGCCCGGCCGCCCAGCGCCCCATGGCGACTCCCATGATGGCTCGCCTTCTTTAACTAGCTTCCACAGGGCGAAATCTAAAGGATTTCGTTTCTTTTGGTTAACATCTACTCGCGCACCCGATTCCATCTCGTCCAATTTTCTTCCCGAAAGTTTTCCATAATCTTTGAATTTCGAAACTTCAAAATATACCCCGTCATCCAATAGATAAGCAAATCCTCGATCGATCAAACCTTTTATCCACGAGACCATTTCAGGTATATGTTCAGTGGCTTTTGGGTAAATATTAGCTCTTTTAATATTTAGCTTATCCATCACTTCAAAATACGAAGCAATATATTTCTCTGAAACTTCCCTGCATTTTTGTTTTGGATTTTGTAATTCTGATTTTGAGTTTGTTTCGGATTTCGGATTTCGGATTTCGGATTTTTTAATGATCTTATCATCAACGTCCGTAAAGTTCTGAACATGTTTGACTTCATAATTTAGAAATTCGAAATAGCGCCTCACAATATCGAAAGTTATATATGCGCGCGCATGGCCCAAATGCGTTTCGTCATAAGGGGTTATTCCGCAGACATACATCGAAACTTTGTCAGGGTTCAATGGAGAAAACTCGTCGAACTTGCGGGTCAGGTCGTTGTAGATCTTAAGAGCCAATTTTTTCTTCCAGCTTCTTTATTCTTTTTTCGAGATCTTCGATAATATCGGGAAGGTCCGCATGCGCAAGGGTTTCTATCCTCTTCCCGTCGCGGACAACGAATCGAGCGGGATTTCCGACAACGGTCGAATTTTGCGGAACAGATTTTGTAACAATAGATGCCGCGCCAATTCTCGAGTTATCGCCGATCGTAATATTCCCAAGCACGATTGCTTCGGCGCCAATAACAACGTTATCGCCGATCGTTGGGTGGCGCTTGCCTCTTTCTTTTCCTGTACCGCCAAGAGTAACGCCTTGATAAATAGTCACATCGTCGCCTATTATTGCCGTTTCACCTATCACAACCCCGTTGCCATGGTCGATAAAAAATCTTCTTCCTATCTTAGCTCCAGGATGTATCTCTATCAGTGTAAGCAGCCTGGATATCTGTGATATCAAGCGCGGAATGACAGGTATGCCCATTAAATATAATATATGCGCGATCCTGTAAAAAAACATAGCCCACAATCCCTGGTACAGCAATACTTCAAAAATATTGGCCGCAGCCGGGTCTCTTTCAAATATCGTCCTAAATCCGTCAAACATTTTATTCCACCTTACTTTATTAATTTATCAAGAATATCCAACTGCTTCGGGGTCCCGATCGCGACCAATATATCATCTGTTTCGATTTTTGATTCCGCGACAGGCTGATAATTAAATGTGCCGCTGCTTCCTCTGATCGCGACAATATACGCCCCGGACTTCTGCCTGAGCTGCAATTCTCCCAAGGTTTTTCCGGTTAAATGGCTTTTACCGTCAACATCAAATTCCCGCATTTCCATTTCCAAATGCTCGCTATGCAAAACAGTATCCAAAAAGTCCATACCGATCGGTTTTGTGACCATAGCCGCCAGACGTTTTCCGGCAATGAAATAAGGGGAAATAACCCTGTTCGCTCCGGCTTTTTTTAATTTTTCTTCCACATCAATACTGCCGGCTCGGGCTAATATTGTCATGGAGGGATTTGCAACTCGAGCCGAAAGCGTGACATAAACATTTGCGGTATCGGAATCATTCGCCGCGATCATTCCTTTCGCCCTTTTGATCCCGGCATTTTCAAGAACAGCATCATTGGCTCCATCGCCGATTATATATGGTATGAATTTAGCATCCAATTCGGTGGCGGTTTCCGGCTTATTGTCGATTACCATGTACGGAATCTTTGCCGCGTCAAATTCTGCCGCGACTTGATGCCCAACGCGCCCAAATCCGCAAATAATATAATGATCCTTCATCCCGTTTATTTTTTTCTCCATTTTTTTTCTCCTTCTATACCCAATAATTTCCCCTTCAACTATCATTTCGACGATCTGGCTTAAAGTATAAACCGCCGCGCCAACGCCTGTCACGATAATACCCATGGTGAATATTTTTCCAAGGGTATTTAAAGGATGGACCTCGCGGAATCCAACAGTCGACAAGGTAATTACGACCATATAGATCGAGTCTATAAGCGGCCATTTTTCAATATATGAAAAGCCAAAAATCCCAATGCCAATTATCGAAAGAAGCATTAGAACAGGTATTATCAGTCGTCTTAAAGGATTCATTTTATTAAATACACCGTAAAATCTCCCGGATGATAGTCGTGCCTTATTACAAATCGATCGCAAAGCCCTTTTGCCATTGCAGTGATCTCTTCGGGTTTTGAATAAAAATACTGCTTTTGGTTTAGGTCTTCGTCCTTTACATAATATAAGGCTTTGGACGAAAGGAAATTCACTCCTACTGCTATCTTACACAATTCGAACATCCTAATCAACATTGATTTTATGTATTCCATATGGATATCGCGGTCGGTAAAACAGATATTCAGCGCACCGCATAGAAAGATAAAATCGCGCTTTTCAATATTTTTTGTTTGAAGTATATCGCAAACATCGAATTTTGCCTGGGGATATTTTTTGCGCGCCATGTCGATGATCTTGGGAGCAATATCGAAGCCCGTGTATGAATATTTATAATTTTGTTTGCGCAAAAAGTCATATAGATCGCCAAACCCGCAGCCCACATCCAAGACAGAAAAGCTATCCGGCACGAACATATTGATAAGATCGGCAAAGACGTTGAATCTTATACCTTGGCTTTCCGGGCTCTTCCAGTCCAGCGACAAGAAGTGGTCTCCATAGGTCGAAAGCAGGTTTTCGTAGTAGTCCGCTTGTTTTTTGATGTCGGCCATAAAGAGGATTATAACATTATGAAACAATTAATTTAAACGATGAAATTATTTATACGCTTCTAGGCTCGGGCCTTTTGTTATTGACCTTTATTCGTCCATATTGGAACGCGGAGATTCATCAAAATTCCCTCCAAATTTTTGGCGAGGCTGCCAAGGGCTCCAAAATTTATTGATAATAGGACATCATGTCCTTGAAACAGAATGCGAGCTGCAAATGGGAGAGAACGGATCACAGATCGATGCAAGGCTATTCCCGGAGAACCAGACTTCTTTCTTGGCGGGACTGGTAAAAGGCCAAGATGCTACTTGGACAAAACTCTTTGAAGAAAAAAGAATAGTAAGCGGAATAAGGACCCAAAAGATGTCTCAATTGGATTTTTTGAGATCGCTATGGCCAAAAGCTTTTGATACGGCAACTCCCGCCGGAGAACATTTGGACCCTTGGTGGTTCCGGGTGAGGAATGAATGGAACGGTACGCCGCAAAACGAGATCGATCATGCTATTTCACACACTTTGGAAGTCCACTTCGGCATGCATATGGACAGAGCGAAAAGATCGATCGATCCCCGATTATCAAGCGACGGCGCCAAAGATTATCTTGCGGCACAAGGCTGCAAAGACTGGAGCGATCTGGCGGAAAAAGCAAAATTATTCCCAATGGTCAATTGCGTTCCGGCATATAAAATGAGCTTGATACTTGCATTAAGATCAATTTATTCTTGGGCTTTTGATCTTACAACTTCGGAAGGAAAACATCTACACTTTTGGCAGTTATTTCCTCATGGCTCAACACTTTGGAGCGATAAAAAAGATGTGATCGCCGCAGTCAGGCATGAAACCCTTGTTCACGATAATATCGAGATAAAAGATATCCCGCATAAATGCGGCATTAATTGGTTAAGATCAAAAGGGCTGATCGCATTAATGCACCAATATACTCTATTGGAGCTGATCAATTTATGTTTTATTGATGAAATAGCTAAAGGACAAATAAAGATCGAAGACCTCGATTATATTACCGACAATTACAAAACAATGGACCCTAGAGAAAGAGTGATGATCGAAAATATCAGATACTGTTTTCCCAAAGAATTGAATAGCCTCCTCGCAAAACGCATCGATAAAGAAACGATTGGATTATTTGAGGCAAAGGATGATGGAGATTTGAGAGTCTTTGTCTTGAAATATAAGCTCGACCTGGCGAAACTTAATACCGAAAAGAAATGGCACAATCTAGAAATGTCCGATCTCGTCCCCGCTTAGTAATTTAGATCAAGCCGTCTTTTATCATTCGTTCGGCGATCGCAACAGCATTAAAAGCCGCGCCGCGCCTTAAATTATCGGATACGATCCACATCTCGATGCCGTTCTCTTGGGAGATATCTTCACGGATGCGGCCGACTAAAGTATCATTTGACCCCTCACAATCGACTGGCGTTGGATAAAGACTTTTTGACGGATCGTCGACGATCTTTACAGTCGGGAATGCAGCCATTAGTATTTTAGCGTCCGCGATAGATATCTTTTTCTTGGTTTTAATATTTACCGATTCGGAGTGTCCTATTGCGACAGGAACCCTTACGCAAGTTGCTGTCACTTTAATATTTTTGTCCTCGAATATCTTCTGGGTTTCGTTTACCATCTTCAATTCTTCTTTTGTATATCCGTTATCGGCAAATTGGTCGATCTGCGGAATGACATTGAATGCGATCTGTTTCGGCAAATATTTCACATCGACTTTCGCTTTCGGGTTAGCTAGCAAAGTTTTTGTCTGCTCGTACATTTCGGCAATAGCTTCCTTGCCCCACCCTGATGTCGATTGATAAGTGGATACAACTATTCTTTCGATCCCGACCGTGTCATGGATCGGTTTTAATGCCATGAGCATTTGAGCAGTTGAGCAATTTGGATTGGCAATTATTCCTTTGTGATCTTTGATCGCGTGGCCGTTAACTTCAGGAACGATCAGTGGGACATTCGGGTCCATGCGGAATTCGGATGTATTATCAATTACGATGCAGCCTCTTTTTGCGGCTTCGGGAGCGAGAACTTTGGATATTTTTGCCCCCGCGGAAAACAATCCGATATGCATGACTTCGAATGACTTTGGTTCGGCAACCTCTACGGTGTATTCTTTACCTTGAAATTTTACTTTTTGTCCGGCGGTCCGCTCGGAAGCCAAAGGAAGGAATTTGTCGACTGGGAAATTCTGTTCCTCTAGGACCTTTATCATTACTTGGCCGACCATTCCGGTAGCACCCAATACACAAACGTTGTACTTCTTAGACATGTTTTACTCCTATCTTCTTTATTATATCAAAAAAATAACATTACGTCGAAGGGTTGCGCGGCTCGAAACAGCAACCGTAATACGTCGTACGATTCCAGTCGCGCGGCCGCAACCGAATATGTTAAACTAAATCGAATGTACATAATAACAGTCAAGCATTTCCATACAATAGTCCAGCACTGCCTTGATTATCTTCCATATGAAGCGGGAGGATTTTTGGGCGGAAGAGACAATGTGATCCTAGGGATATTCCCTCTAAATAATTTCGCAGGATTCGAAGGCAAGGAAAAATTCGAGGTCGCGTCATTTATGACATCGGCAGTCTATGAATACTTCAAAAAAAATAAAATGAAAGTTATCGGATTCTACCACTCCCACCCTGACCGAAATCTTCCGATACCTTCAAAGCAAGACATGCTCGCATCGCAAACAACACATGGAATAAGATCAAATATGATAGTAAGCATTGATGATAAGCTTGATGTAAGATGCGCGCTTTTTGAAACGATCGGTGGAAAGCCATCAAAACAAGTGATCAAAGTAGTTCGCGACGGCTCGATCGACAAGTATCTGATTTAATCCTCGGGTGGCTTGATCCTTTTTATCTGGTAAGGGTTCGCCATAAGAGTTGAATCGGAGCCTATCAATTTCTTCATAGCATTAATGTCAACGCTACCCCGCTCCGGTTTTTCGTCGATATGTTCGGGGATCGCTTCGATCGTTGATCTTTTTATATTAGGATTTAGAAGCGTTATAAGTTCCCCGTAATACACGATATCCGGCGAATCGCTTTTAATTTCCGACGCAAAAGTAAAATATTCTTTAAACTTTTTTTGCGTCCAATCGGGCTTCATGTTTATCATGAAGAAATTATAGCATAAAGACCACAACTCACCTCCTTCCGCCTGCGGCGGCTTTCCCCCTCTCTTAATAAGAGAGGGGGAATAAAAGGGGGTGAGTTAATACTTGACAATATGTATACGCTTGTATACTATATATCCAAGAGGTGTTTTTTATGGACAAAAAAGAACAGATCCTCCAATTCGTCACAGATCACATATCGAATAAAGGCTTTGCTCCGTCGATAAGAGAAATTGCAAAAGCGTTCAAGTTCGCGTCCCCCCGCTCCGCCCAAAAATATTTGGAAGCGTTGGAAGACGAAGGACATCTGATCCGCGAAAAAGTATCACGCGGGATAAAAGTCGCGTCGCTTTCGATGCAAACAGTTGTGCTCCCTTTTCTGGGATACATCGCCGCAGGCGCGCCTATTGATGTTATAGAACAAAGAGAAATGATGGAAGTACCAAAAGCTCTTTTAGGACGAAAGCCGTGCTACATATTGCAGGTCAAAGGCGAAAGCATGATCGAAGACCATATCTTGAACGGAGATTTCATTGTAGTTGAAAAACGAGAAACTGCCGATGACGGAGAAGTTGTCGTCGCTTTAATAAACAACGAATCGGCAACACTAAAAAAGCTCTACAGAGAAAAGACAAGAGTCCGCCTTGAGCCGTCAAATTCAACAATGAAGCCTATTTATGTAAAAGATGTGGCGGTGCAAGGAGTGGTCAAGGGATTATTTAGAAAATTTTAAGACCAGATAAAAAAGTTGAATAAAATAGCGGATGGGGTATAATTATGGAAGAAATGCAACACAAAACTAATGGCAAAAAAATAGAAAGTGACAAAATTTATTGTGGTGATTGCTTAAAAGTTCTCCCCAAGATACCCGATAATTCCGTTAACTTGATTATAACCTCGCCTCCTTATGCAGATAATCGTAAAATTATTTACGGCGGTATACACCCAGATCAATATGTAGAATGGTTTTTGCCTATTTCCAACGAGCTTAAAAGAGTTTTAAGGCCCGATGGTTCTTTTGTCCTAAACATCAAAGAGAAGGTTGTCGATGGGGAAAGGCATACGTATGTGATAGAACTAATTCTGGCTTTGCGCAAACAGGGGTGGTTATGGACCGAAGAATATTGCTGGCATAAAAAAAATTGCTACCCTGGGAAATGGCCAAACCGTTTTCGAGATGCATGGGAGCGTTGCTTACACTTTACAAAGCAAAAGGATTTTAAAATGTTTCAAGACGCCGTCATGGTTCCAGTGGGAAGCTGGGCCAAAAGCCGTTTATCCAATCTATCTTCCGTTGATCTCGTTCGCGATGAATCGAAAACGCAAAGCGGATTCGGCAAAAAGATAGTGAATTGGATTGGTCGAGATAAGGCATATCCTTCAAATGTTTTGCACATGGCAACAGAATGTTCAAATAAAAATCATTGCGCTCCATTCCCCATTGAACTTCCATCTTGGTTCATCAATCTTTTTACGGAGGGAGATGATATTGTCCTCGATCCAT
Source organism: Candidatus Saganbacteria bacterium (assembly GCA_016223245.1). NCBI lineage: Bacteria > Bacillati > Candidatus Saganbacteria bacterium. The sequence goes on from JACRPL010000012.1 coordinate 25,827, forward strand.
TTCTTGGGTCAGGCACAACAGCCTTAGCGGCGAAGCAGCTAAATAGACATTTTATTGGCATAGAACTTCACAAAGAATATTGCGAACTAGTCAAACAATATCTTTCTCAAACCAATATATCAATTTTCGAAAACTTAGCAGGAGTTGGGAAATAGTGAAAACAACAAACGCAGGATTGCAAAAACTTATTGTTCAATGCCTTAATGACTTCTACAATCGAAGAATGAATAGGCTTAACACTTTAAAACTTAAGCATGTCCTTCGCCGTAAAAATCCTTATCTCTACAAAGCGCTAGGCAATCAAAATGCCACTGAAATCATCGAAGAAATACTATCTGCCTATTTAAGTTCTTCGGATGAAGGAATATTTGGAGACGCTTTTTTTGAACCAATAGCAAAAGCTGTTTCCGGCGGAATAGTTTCTCCCAGCGAAGGAGTAGACATCGCGATAGAAACAAAAAAATAAATATGTTGCCATCTCTGTTAAATCCGGCCCGAATCAATATAATAGCAGCCAAAAAAAGCGTCAAAATGATGAATTTCAAACATTACGCAGTCGTCTAATGAAAATCAAAAAACAATTTGACGCAATTCTTGGACATGGCTATGGCAGACTAAAAACAGAACCATCAAAAAATCGTATCTATAGGGATATTTCTGGCCAAAGATTAGAGAATTCACAAATGAATTCTGTGATTCAAAAGGAGCCATTGTTTGGGAAAAGCTTCTTAAATTTAATAGTGGCGTGGAACAATAATTAAACGCCTCTCCTCCCACGACCTAACCCACTTCTCACATCCCGTTACCTCACATCTACTTTTATGTTATAATTTCAATCTACGGAGGCAAAATGCAAGACACGATCAAGGCTGATCTCAAAGAATCAATTAGCGTTAAAAACGACGTATTAAACGCCCTCGTTCCAAAGATCGAAGAGGCCGTAAAAATGATCCTCGCCGCACTAAAAACCGGCAATAAGATATTGATCTGCGGGAACGGCGGCTCGGCTGCCGACGCCCAGCACTTTTCGGCGGAACTTATTAGTAGGTTCAAAAAAGAACGCCCTTCTATTCCAGCGATAGCACTAACTACCGACACTTCAATAATAACTGCGATCGGCAACGATTATAGTTTCGATGTTGTTTTCTCCCGCCAAGTTGAGGGATTGGGAAATAAGGGAGATATATTTTTTGGGATATCCACATCAGGCAATTCAAAAGATGTAATTGAAGCAATAAAGGCCGCAAAGAAAAAAGAGCTAAAAACCATCGGCTTGCTTGGCTGCGACGGTGGAAAAATAAAAAATGAAATTGATCTATCGATAACGATCCCTTCAAACAATACGCCAAGGGTCCAAGAAGCGCATATTTTGATCATCCATATTTTGTGCAATCTTATAGAACAGGAGCTGTTCGCTTAAATGATCGAAACCATCTTAAAAAAAATCCTCCCGAATTTTTCAGGCAAAAAGATATTGATCGTCGGCGACATCATGCTAGATGAACATATTTGGAGCAAAGTAAATAGGATAAGCCCGGAAGCTCCAGTCGTTATTGCGGATGTTACACGGATATCTCATGTACCAGGAGGCTGCGGGAACGTCGCGGCAAACATCAAGGCGCTTGGTGGGACCCCGCTGCTCGTGGGCCTTGTAGGAAACGATAGCTCCGGCGACAAGCTTCTAGTTTCCTTGAACAATTGCGGCATTCAGACAAATTTAATTATCAAGACCGGCGGACGGCCAACAATCCTAAAATCCAGAGTGATCGCGGGAAGCCAGCAAGTTGTGCGCGTTGACCGCGAAGACAAAGGCCCTCTTCCCGTAAATCTATCAGAGAAAGTATTAAAGGCGGCATTAAAACAAATTAAGAACGCAGATGCGGTAATAATTTCCGATTATGGCAAGGGTATAACATCGGAACATTTGTGCCAATCGATGATCAAGGCCGCAAAACAAAACAAGATCCCGGTTCTTGTTGATCCCAAAGGAACAAATTATTCTAAATATAAAGGGGCGACTATCATCACCCCAAATCTTTCGGAAGCATCCGTTGCAAGCAAAGTAAAAATTGACGACGAGAAAACACTTTCAAAAGCAGGGAACTTCCTTCTTAAAACACTAGACCTGCAATACGCATTGATCACAAAAAGCGAGAATGGGATGAGCCTTTTTGCAAAAAATGGACAAGTAATTAATATTCCTGGAATAAAAAGAGAAGTATTCGATATAACGGGTGCCGGCGATACCGTGATCGCAACGATCGCTCTTTCCCTGGCATCGGGCGCTAAAATCGAAGAAGCCTGCCACCTTTCGAATATCGCAGGCTCCGTCAAAGTCACGAAGATAGCCACACAGCCCGTACATGCAAACGAGCTTGAAGCGGCGCTTGAAGAAAAAGAGCCAACATCGCGCAAAATAAAAACCCGCAAAGAGATCTCCGAGATCGCCAAACGATTGAAATCCGAGGGCGCTCGCATTGCTTTTACGAACGGGTGTTTTGATATTCTGCATCTGGGACATGTCAGATATTTAAAAGAAGCTAAGAAATTGGGCGATGTTTTAATAGTCGGATTAAATAGCGATCGATCGGTAAAATCTTTAAAAGGCTCCACCCGCCCGTATGTCTCCGGATTGGAAAGAGCGGAAATATTGGCATCGCTTGAGAGTGTTGATTATGTCGTGATCTTCGACGAATCGAGACCAGATAATTTGATAAGATCGATCGGCCCAAATGTTCATGTTAAAGGCGGAGACTACAAGATCTCGCAACTACCCGAAAGAAAGCTAGTAGAACAACTAGGCGGAAAAGTAGTTGTAATCCCCCCTACAAAAGGCCGTTCAACTTCAAATATCATTGACAGAATCCTTGGGAGGCAGCAATGACCAATTCCCTCACTCATCTTTCCCAATTTTGGAAGTTTAAAGCTATTTCACCCTCTCCCATTGGGAGAGGGGTTAATTGTAATAAGATTTCAAAAATAAAAAATTGGGTGAGGGCTGATTCTTTTTTGGTCATTGGGATCTGTTTAATAATAATGCTATCTATTTCAGCAAACGCTTGGCAAACGACCAAAGAACTCGAGAAAGAAGTCTCTGTCAAGAGAGCCGCCCTAAAAGCAAGCCCAACGGCAGACAATTATTTTGATCTTGCAATATCTTACGCTTATACAAACCGCATACAGGAAGGATGGGCACTGCTAAAAAAAGCAGACGAAGCGGATAGTCAATTCAAGAACAGGTCATACAAGGAATATACGGAGAAAGTCATAGCTGATCCTCAAGATTGGAAATTAAGATTTAGATTGGCTTTTTCCCTGTATTTTGCCGGAAAGAAAACCGAGGCTATTAGGGAATTAAAGAACGTATTGATAATAGATCCATACAATGTTTGGGCATGGGGATATATTTCTTTGATATATGGTGAAATAGGCGAAACCGATAAGGCGATCGAAGCCGCAAGATCGGGACTAAAAATAGATACCCTTGTCGCAGCTCTCCACCTGCTCCTTTCCGCCGGTTACTACAAAAAAGGGGATTCTTGGGGCGGCCTATTGGAAGGCGGGACAGCTTTAAGGCTCAAAGCCCAAGGTTACTGATATGGAATTCTTGAAAAGATTTTCTTTATTTATATTTTGCGTATTTATTTTAATTCTTTTTGTTTGGGCCCTTTACGCGCCAAAGCAGGACGTCACAAAACAGCTGGCAAAAACAATTGAAGAGCAAAAAGATAGACTGGACCTTCTGTATAAGGGCGTAACCTTCCAAGAGACATTGAATGGGGTCAAATATTGGGAGATCAAAGCGAAGTCGAGCAGTATTAATCGTTCGACAAGCATTGCGTCGCTTGAAGGGACCGAAGGGACCTTTTTTGAAAAAGGGCTTCCAACATTAAAGTTTGTTTCCCCCGCCGCGTCCTGGTTCATGGATAAAAAAGAAATAAAGCTTAAAAAAGTCATAGGCTATGACGCCAAATCGGACCAGAAAGACATCGAAGAACTTAAAGCTCAAGACCATAATGTACCGAGCTATTTCGAACTGCCGGGATCGTACAAAGGACGGGGAAAAGGATTTTTCTTTAAGTCCGAAAATTTAAGCTGGAACATAAAAGACAAACAATTAGTGTGCGATAACGGCCTTTGGCTTAAGAAAGGTGAGATCGCAGGTCTTGCAAGAAAACTTACAAGCGATGTTGCCATGGAAAAAGTCAGGATATCGGGCGACCCCAAAATAAATATCTCGAATGGGGTGCCTGCAATGCTTCGCGCGAAAGAATTTGAAGTCGACAGCGTTAGGAATATTTTGACCGCAAAGGATGGCGTCTCATTGAACGCAAACGATATAAAGATCGCGGCCTCCCAAGCTGCATACGAACAGGACAGCGGGAATATTAAATTGGCCGGCGGAGTCGCGGTGAATTATAAGAATTATAAAGCAACATCTTCTACGGCATTATACAGCGTTAAGAATGAAAATATGGTCCTATCAAAGGACGCAAAACTATTCCGCGACGGGAGCACATTAAGCGGGCAAGAGATATTTGTAGATATTAAAACGAGAGCGTTCTCGGTCAGGGGAAAAAGCAAGATAGTTGTCCCCGAAAAGGAGTTGAATAAGTAACATGAAAACAGCAGAAGAAGTTAAAGCCATGCCAAAGCTTGAAGCTATTGTCCAAAACGCAGGCCCCCATTTTGATCTCATAATCATAGGCGGAGGTCCTGCGGGACTGACAGCCGCGATCTATGCAGGGCGCTCGCGCTTAAAAATGCTCGTCATCGAAAAAGCGCTCGTAGGCGGCATGGCAACAACAACATTCCACATAGACAATTATCCAGGCTTTCCGGAAGGCATAAGCGGGATCGAAATAAGCCAAAGGCTCGAACAGCAGGTGCAAAAACTTGATGTGCCGATATTTTACGGCGATGTAACAAACGTCCACAAAGACAGGTCGATCGAAATTGATGGAAAAAAACTTACCGCAAAAGCTTTGATCATTGCGACTGGGTCCGAAACCTTAAAATTAAATGTACCCGGTGAAAAAGAACTTCGAGGGCGAGGCGTATCATATTGCGCTACATGCGACGGCGCTTTTTATCGTGAAAAGAATATCGCTGTCGTGGGAGGCGGCAATTCCGCTGTTGAAGAAGCCATTTATTTGACCCGTTTCGGGAAAACCGTTAATATAATCCACAGGAGAGACAGGCTTCGCGCCGATAAAATATTAGCTGAGCAAGCGACGATCAACCCCAAGATTTTTATCCATTGGAATTCGGTTGTCCAAAAGATCGAAGGCGAAAAAAAGGTTGAAAAGATATTACTCGAGAACGTGAATACAAAGATCAAGTCAAAGATCCCGGTTGACGGCGTTTTTATTTATGTCGGCATGAAACCGAATACGGATATCGTGAAAAAAATAGTCAAATTATCGGAAAATGGATCGATCGTCGCCGACCACGATATGAAAACATCGGCTCCGGGAATATTTGCATGCGGGGATGTGATCGATAAATCCTTGCGGCAAATAGTTACCGCTTGCGGAGATGGGGCGATCGCCGCGGAATCGGCCAGGAAATTCATCGAAGAAGGGAAATAATGCCGATCTTTTTTAAAGTCTTGAATTTAATGCTTCCACTGATACTTATCTCTTTTGCGGGCTTTGTCTTGGCTAAGCTAAAGAAATTCAACACCCAAACATTTTCGGACATGATAATATATTTAACCGCCCCCGCCCTATTTATTGTTTCTTTAAGTACGAACAGCTTTGAGACAAAAGAACTTTTAACGATAATATTGACTTCATTCCTGACCATTTGCTTGTCGGCTCTTTTTGTTTGGATATTAAAGAAAAGAATGGATATCCCCCTTGGCTTTTATCTTCCGGTAATTTTTATGAACTCGGGTTTTATTGGCCTGCCATTGATTCTCATGATGTTCGGGGCAGAAGGGCTTGCGCGCGCGATAGTTTACGACGTTGTGAACGGGCTTCTTATTTTTTCGCTTGGCATATATATTATCTCGAACAAAAAAGACAGGTTTGAAATATTCAAGACCCCGATACTATATGCCGCGGTAATCGGGATCCTAATAAATTATTTAAAAATTACTATCCCCTATCCGATCCAAATATCGCTTAGCATGGTCGGAAGCATAACTATCCCCCTCGCTTTGATAACGCTTGGGTATCAGCTCGGAAAAATAAAGATCAGGACGATCAAACTCCCCATCTTTGGGGCGGCAATAAGATTGGCATTTGGATTATTTATCGCATTTTCAGTGATCAAACTTTTCAATGTTAGAGGTGAACTTGCGAACATATTGGTCATTATGTCGGCGCTTCCATCGGCGCTAAACGGCATAGTGCTATCGGAAAAATACAGGAAAGAGGATTCCGATGTTATTGCGTCAACGATCGCCATAAGCATTCTGGCATCCATTATTTATCTGCCGATAATAATATCTTTGATAAAATGCATACAAAGCAAGACGAGCTAAGAAAAATATTAACAAATATGGAAAGAGTATTGGTCGCGTACTCGGGCGGCGTCGACAGTACATATCTTTTAAAAATGGCGTTAAATGCTTTAGGGAAGCATAATGTTCTGGCGGTGATAGCCTCATCTGAAACTTATCCGGAATTTGAAAAGAAAGAAGCTATAGAGCTTGCGGAAGAATTCGACGCGAACTTCAAAGTGATCGAAACAAGCGAGTTTTTGGATGAAAATTTCAGAAAAAATCCCGACAACAGATGCTTCTACTGCAAGAGCGAATTGTTCTCCAAACTGCGAGATATCGCGAAAGAATTAAAATATAATTTTGTCGTCGACGGCTCGAATGCTGATGACCTTGCGGATTATAGGCCGGGAGCCAAAGCTAAGAAAGAAAATGGAGTCAGAAGCCCTCTTCAAGAAGCAGCTTTAACCAAAAAAGAAATACGCTCCTTTTCAAAAGAATTAGGGCTCAAAACTTGGAATAAGCCATCTTACGCGTGCCTTGCGTCGCGCATCCCCTATGGAACAGAGATCACGCTCGATTCTCTAAAGAAGATCGACCTTGGCGAGCAATTCCTAAGAGATCTAGGATTTTCGCAATTAAGGGTCCGCCATCATGGCAGCATTGTGAGGATCGAGATTAATAAAGATGAACTACCTCAAATAATTGAAAACGACCTGTTGGATGTAATAAGCCGAAAATTCGAAAGCCTCGGATATACATATGTCACCCTTGATCTTAAAGGCTATCGAACTGGATCTATGAATGAATCCATCTTGACAAAGAAGGCTTAAATAGGTATAATTTATACCTATTATAGAAAGGAGCGCATATGAAGAGAATATATTTGGATTACGCGGCCTCAACCCCGCTTTATCCTGAAGTTGTTGAAGCAATGAAACCATTCTATTCCGAAATCTACGGTAACCCGTCATCTATCCACCAATTCGGACAAGAAGCTAAAAAAGCGATCGAATCGGCTAGAGAAAAATTAGCGGAACTTCTTTCTTGCAGTCCCGAAGAGATCGTGTTTACTTCAAGCGGAACAGAAGCCGACAATTTGGCGCTTGAAGGCATCGCCTACGCGAAAAAGAACAAGGGAAACCATATCATAACGACAAAGATCGAACATCATGCCGTCCTCCACTGCTTGAAGTTTCTTGGAGGCCAAGGGTTTGAAGTAACACATCTTGATGTGAACAAAGACGGATTTGTAAACCCGGAAGACATAAGATCGGCGATCAAACCTTCAACAATTCTGGTATCGGCCATGCATGCAAATAACGAAATTGGAACGATTCAGCCGATAAAAGAAATCTCAAAGATAACAAAAGAAAAAGGAGTCGCTTTTCATACTGATGCGGTGCAAACTGTCGGCCATATCGAAACGAATGTAACAAAACTTGGCGTCGATATGCTTGCTCTTTCGGCTCATAAGCTATACGGCCCCAAAGGCATTGGCGCCCTATATATAAGGAAAGGGACAAAGATCATCCCGTTGATCCATGGCGGAGCACAGGAAAGAGGGAGAAGAGCTTCAACCGAAAATGTACCGGGGATTGTTGGCCTTGGCGTTGCGGCAAAGATCGCAAAGGATAAAATGCAGGAATTCGCCATAACCCAGACCGAATTAAAAAACATGCTTATTGATGGGATATTATCTAAGATAAAAGAAAGCTCCATTAACGGATCAAGGAACGATCGCCTGCCAAACAACGTCAATGTTTCAATAAAATACATCGAAGGTGAATCAATGCTCCTCAATTTGGATATGGAAGGGATCGCCGCGGGAACAGGCTCCGCTTGCTCTTCAGGATCGCTTGATCCGTCGCATGTACTGATGGCGATAGGCCTCAAGCACGAGCTCGCGCATGGAAGCCTAAGATTCTCACTTGGTAGACTGACGACAAAAAAAGATATAGAATATGTATTGGAAAAGCTTCCACAAATAGTTAATAAACTGCGGGCTATGTCGCCGCTGTATAAAGGAGAGAAATAATCATGGCTTCACCATATTCAACGAAGGTAATGGACCATTTTATGCACCCACGGAATGTTGGTGAAATGGAAAATCCCGATGGAACTGGGCATGTCGGAAATCCGACCTGCGGCGACATAATGGAAATGTATATAAAAGTTAAAGATAACGTCATAACCGACGCAAAGTTCAAGACCTTCGGCTGCGGCGCCGCAATTGCTACATCTTCAATGGCGACAGAAATGATCAAAGGCAAAACGATCGATGAAGCCTTGGCCGTTACAAATAAAGCTGTCGCGGAAGCGCTAGGCGGTCTTCCTGCCGTCAAGATGCACTGCTCGGTCCTTGCCGAAGAAGCTCTCCAATCGGCAATTGACGATTATTTAAAAAAAACTACGGGAAAAGGTCTTCCGGGATTTAAGCCTCACGATGATATCCACGAAGAAGTACACGGCAATTAATAACAAAAAAGTCCTGGCCGCAATGTCGGGCGGTGTCGATTCATCGGTTGCCGCAGTATTACTCAAACAACAAGGATACGATCTTGTCGGCATTACAATGAACCTCTCCTGCGTTGAAAATTCGTCCGACAGAAGCTGCTGCAGCGCGGAAGCCGCAAACGACGCAAAAAAAGTTGCCGATGCTTTAGGCTTCTCCCACTACACCCTGAATTACAAGGACGAATTCAAAAGATTCGTCATAAGTAATTTTATCGATGAATACAAGAACGGCCGCACGCCAAACCCGTGCGTCAGATGCAACCAGTTTTTAAAATTCGACTTATTAATAAAAAAAGCGAAAGAGCTTGGGTGTGATTATGTTGCGACTGGGCATTATGCACGAATTGAGCCCTCACCCCTATCCCCTGTCCCCTTCCCCCTTACTAAGGGGGAAGGGGAAAAAGGGGTTAGGGGTTATAAACTTCTAAAAGGAATTGACTCAAAGAAAGACCAATCATACTTTTTATACACAATGGGTCAAGAGGCTCTGGCGCATACGCTTTTTCCGCTCGGGGAATTAACCAAAGATGAAGTGAGAAAGATTGCAAGAAAAAATAGGCTTTCAGTTGCCGAGAAAAAAGAAAGCCAAGAGATCTGCTTTGTACCCGACGACGATTATTCAAAATACATTAAAGAAAACGCCCCAGAATTGGTCAAACCCGGAAATATAATTGATACAACAGGAAAAGTAGTTGGGCGCCATGACGGGATAGCATTTTATACGATCGGCCAAAGAAAAGGGATCGGAGCGCATAAAGGCAAGCCAAAATATGTTGTTGGGCTTGATACAAAGAGAAATGAGGTCATTATCGGCAATAACGATGATACGTTATTAGATAATTTTACAGCACATAGTGTGAGTTTTATAAATGGATCGATCCCGGAAAAAAGCATGGAAATAAATGCCAAAATTCGTTATAATTCAAAAGAAGCTCCTGCAGTATTATCGGATCTGGGAGAGAAGACCTTTAAAATTAAATTCAAAGAGCCGCAGAGAGCTCTCACGCCAGGCCAATCGGTCGTTTTCTATTTTGGGGACGAACTATTGGGCGGCGGGATCATTAATTAGGGGAAAACAAAAATGGCAGGAAAAAGGATCAAATTCTCGTTCAAACCGGAAAAAAGCTGCGAAAATGTACACCTCGCGGGTGATTTTACCGATTGGCAAACAAATAGCATTTTGATGAAAAAAAACAAGACAGGCGAATGGACATACACAAAATCGCTTACCTATGGCATGCATGAATATAAATTTATCGCGGATGGCGAGTGGCAGCCAGGGGAAAACTCGGTAATTCAAGTTGCCTGATAGTTTAATTTCAAAAATCAACGCCCTCAAAGCTAAACGCAATGCGGTGATCATTGCCCACAATTACCAAAATGAAGAAGTTCAGGATATTGCCGACTTCGTTGGCGATTCGCTGGAGCTGTCTATAAAAGCATCCCAAGTAACTTCAAGAGTGATCGTTTTCTGCGGCGTGCACTTTATGGCGGAGACCGCAAAGATATTGAATCCCGACAAGATAGTTCTTATGCCGGATGACAATGCCGGTTGCCCCATGGCTAATATGATAACCACAGCCGATGTGATTTCTCTAAAAAAAGCCCATCCAAACGCCGCAGTAGTAACATATGTGAATTCTTCGGCCGCCGTAAAAGCTAAATCGGATATTTGCTGTACGTCCGCAAATTCGGCAAAGATCGTAAATTCAATTACAGGCACGGACGAGATAATTTTTATTCCAGACAAATATTTAGGCGCGTACACGGGATCCCAAGTTAAAAATAAAAAGTTCTTCTTTTGGGACGGCTATTGCCCGACACACATGAGAATACTTCCCACAGAAATAGAAGACGCCAAAGCCGCACATCCTGGAGCATTAGTCCTTGTCCATCCCGAATGCAGGCCGGATGTGATAGCCATGGCGGATCATGCCCTATCCACCGGAGGGATGCTTAAATTCGCAAAAGGATCGAATACGAAAGAATTCATAATCGGGACCGAGGTTGGAATAATACATCGGTTGAAAAAAGAAAATCCGGATAAGAAATTCTACCCTGTAACAGATAAGGCGATCTGCCCTAATATGAAGCTTACAACTCTCGAAAAAATACTTTGGTCTTTGGAGGATATGAAAACACAAATTGAAGTTCCAGCTGATATTGCTTCAAAAGCTCGCCTTGCTATTGAAAAAATGCTATCGATCGGAAAGTGATCTAGTGGATCGATGGAGGAGGGATTACGGGCCCTTCCTTTTTGACACCTTTTGAACGCCTTCTGCGCAAGCCGCGGTCGCAAAGCTCATATATCTCTTCCATGAGGAAAGGCTTCCTCAAATATTCGAGGGCGCCTAAAGTGATGGCATTTGCATGCGAGGCTTCGGTGGCGTAAGCTGTGACAATTACAACTTCGATATCAGTATCGATCTCTTTTATCTTTTTTAATACTTCCAGCCCGTCCATGACTGGGAGTTTGTAATCGATGAAAGCCATATCGTAGACGCCTTTTTTGAGGGATGCAAACGCTGCCGGGCCGTCCGGATAGGTATCTACAAGATAATCTTTGATCTTAAGGATCATCTTGAATGATTCTAAAACTGAAGGCTCGTCATCTATGACCATTATTTTGATTTCTTGCGCCAACGACATTCTCCTCTTTGAAGTCAGTATCAACTTAGGAAACCAGCGACTAAATCCCGATGTGGGAATCGGGACAAGCGTCGCGGGTTCCTAACTTGTGTCATTTTACCTTATTAGCCCATCAGAGTGCAAGCCCCGATTTTCTATTTTACAAGAATAGATTATAGAGAATCGGGGCAAGTAGAATTTAACTTCTTAATATGATAAACTTATTAATAAAATTTGACATTTAAAATTTGTCATTTTTAAGGCTGGGTAGCTCAGTTGGCTAGAGCGAGGGACTCATAAGCCCTAGGCCGCCAGTTCAATCCTGGCCCCAGCCAGTTTATCCTTATCCTAATCCTAAAAAGGAAGCAATATGGAAAAGATCAAAACGCAAGAAAGGCTCCTATCGGCATGCGCATATTTATTCTTTGTGGTCGCGTTGTATATCATATTGACCGATAAGCGGAAAATCAAATATGATGCCTACAACGCCGCCCAAGCATTGCTCCTTTGGCTTTCTTATTTGCTGATTTTTATAGCTTTGCGGATCATTTATGCGCTCCTTTCGGGAATTCATTATTTTATCTTTTATGATATGCTTGTTAAACTAGCTTATATTTTGATGTTTGCTTATGTTTTCTACATTGCTTATTCAACTTATAATGAAAAGGAATTCTATATCCCGTACATTTCAAACTTATCGGAAAAAATATTATGATCGCAAAAAAAGCGCTGGAATCAATAAAAGAATATAAAATGATAGCTCCGGGCGATTCGATCCTTATCGCGGTTTCGGGCGGAGCCGATTCGACAGCCCTTCTTAATTTGCTTTATTCTAACAAGGAAGAATTGAAGATATCATCGCTTTATGTCGCCCACATGAACCATCTTTTGCGAAGGGAAGAAGCGGAGATGGACCAAAGATATGTCGAGAACCTTGCAAAGAACCTGGGATTGCTCTGCCTTTCCGAATCAGCTGATGTCGAGGCATATGCCGCCCGCGAAAAATTAAGCATCGAGGATGCCGGACGGCGCCTTCGATACGGGTTCTACGATGCCTGCGCAAAAAAAGTCGGGGCAAACAAAATAGCCCTGGGTCATACGGCCGACGATATGGTCGAGACTTTCCTGATGAGGCTATTGCGTGGAGCTGGACTAAAAGGGCTGACCGGCATCCCGCCTGTCCGCGGCAATATTTTCAGGCCATTAATTAAAATATGGCGAAAAGAGATCGACAACTATATTGCAACCCTAAAACTCGTACCCAGGATAGACCATACCAATTACGAATCAAAATACCTGCGCAACCGCGTCAGGCTAAAATTGATCCCCCAATTGAAAATTTACAATCTAAATATTAAAGAAATATTATTGCAGACAGTGCTGCTTTTGACGGAAGACTACCTTTACATGGAATCAAAAACGTCCGACGCCATAAAAGAAATGATCTCGCGCGAAAAAGAAGGCGAAATCGAGATCGAAGCGGACAAATTAAGGAAACTGCCCCTTCCTATTGCCGGCCATTTGATAAGGACATCGATCGAAAGGGTCAAAGGCAACCTTGCGGAGCTTGGCTTCTCGCATATCCAGAATATTATCAAGAATCTCGATTCGACCGAAAAATGGGAGCTCCACTTGCCGGACAGCACATTCGTCTTTGGCGCAAAGAATCTCCTGACAATAACAAAATCTGCCCCGAAAGCAGCCGAAAAGATATCTTTCCATTATAACCTTAAAGCCCCTGCAAGCATCGTGATCAAAGAAACCAATATTAAAATATCGGCTGAAATCCTCGAGAGCGCAAGCGGATGGAGCGAATCGCAAAATACCGCTGTCCTTGATTTCGACGAAACAGGGATAGACCTAATAATACGTTCCCGAAAAGACGGCGACAGGTTTTTCCCGCTCGGAATGCGGGGAGCAAAAAAAGTTCAGGATTTTTTTGTTGACTTAAAGATCCCCCAGGATATGCGCGATTGCGTCCCGATAGTTGAAGCCGCGGGCCGCATCGTCTGGGTTGCGCCGTACAGGATCGATGAGCGGAATAAAGTGACAAAAAAGACAAAAAAAGCTGTCAAGCTTAGTTTTGAAAAGATATGAGATACTTGCCTTACTTGGTGCAGGTCAATTCATTGGAAGAATCCGAATCGATCTTTTCTGGCATCGATGTTGATCCGATGGGAATCAAACTTATGGAAGACAAAGCATTATTCTACCCATTAATGCTTAAAGACCTGACGCCCCCCCAGGCAAACATCATTAAACAATATTTGTTATCATGCGGAGGAGAAGCTGTCTGCGGAAGAGGCGTCATTAATAATTCGATCAAGAATTCGGATGTCTTATTGCTTGCGACGCTTAACCAATACAGGAAGCTGATCAATAAGCTCAAGGCGAATAAATTCGCCCTTCCAGAAATTGCCCATATATTGGGCGAAACCCTAAAAAACATCGAGAGCGTTCCGCCGCCTATAAAAATCAAAAACCGTCCAACTTTGGATTTTGGCAAGAGAACCTACATTATGGGAATAATAAACGTGACACCGGATTCATTTTCCGATGGCGGCAAATTTTATGCTCCCCAAGCCGCGATCGCCCATGCAAAAAGCATGATCCATGCAGGCGCCGATATTATTGATATCGGCGGGGAATCGACCCGCCCTGGATCGCAGCCGATATCCGCCAAAGAAGAACTTAGACGGATAATGCCGGTCATTGAAACCTTAGCCAAAAACAGAAAATGCATCATTTCCGTCGATACGCAAAAATCAGAAGTAGCCGATATGGCGCTAAAATCCGGAGCCCATATTATTAATGACGTAAGTGCATTAAGATCTGACAAAAAGATGGCCAAGACAATAGCAAAATATAAAGCTTCGGTAATACTCATGCACATGCGAGGGACGCCGGATATAATGCAGGTAAAACCGGCATACAAAGACCTCTTTTTTGAAATATTAAGCTCATTAAAAGACAGCCTTGAAATTGCGAATAAAGCTGGTATACTATTTTCCCGTATAATAGTTGACCCGGGATTTGGTTTCGGCAAAAGCTTAAGTGATAATTTCATGATCCTTAGGAATTTGCGCACCTTCAAGGTGCTGGGGCGACCAATCCTTGTCGGGGCATCGCGTAAAAAAATGATAGGCAGTATTTTAGGCGTGCCGCCGGATAAGCGGCTTATTGGGACGGCCGCAACAATTCCGGTTGCAATTTTGAACGGGGCGAATATAATACGGGTGCATGATGTTTTTGAGATGAAACAATCCGCAAAAATAGCGGATGCGGTAATCGGAAGGAGATTGAGATGAAAAAGAAGAAAAAAACAAAAAAACCAACAGGCAAAAAACCGGCAAAAAAAACAAAGAAACACTCCAAAAATGCCGCAAAACACCAAAACAATAAGAAGGGCCCTAGGATTGCTTATTTAAGCCTTGGAAGCAACGTCGGTGACCGCGAAGAGTACATCGAACAGGCGGTGTTCCTTATTGGCAGGTTGAAAGGCGTTGAAATAATGAAGAGATCGGGCAATTACGAAACCGAACCGGAAGGCAATGCAGACCAGCCAAAATTCATAAACTGCGTACTAGAGATCAAGACAACGCTTGCTCCGCATAATTTGCTTGAAGAGCTCCAAACAATCGAGAATGCGCTCGGCCGCGAGCGTGAAATAGAATGGGGGCCAAGGACTATTGACATTGATATCTTGATCTTTGGTGATTTTGTCATAAGCGACGACAAGCTCCAAATACCTCATCCTCTTCTGCATGAAAGGCTGTTCGTTCTCCAGCCGTTAAAAGAAATAGCGCCAAGGCTTATCCACCCTATGCTTGAAAAGACCATCGTTGCACTCTACGACGAAAGAAAATCTGAACTTGGAGCCGATAAATACGATGATGAGCTCCCCGGCTTTAAAGAGATCAAAAAAGGCGGCGTTGACGACTACGAACGTTGGTAAGCGTTCGTAATGACAAATTACAAATGACAAATGTCAAATGAAATCCTAACCACTCATTCCGCCGAAGAGACCGTTGAACTCGGGAAGAAGATCGGACAGGAATTAAAGCCAAACGATATTGTTGCCCTTTATGGCGGGCTTGGGGCGGGAAAAACGACGCTTGTGCAAGGCATAGGATTAGGATTAGGCATAGGTGAAATGATCACCTCCCCCACTTTTATCTTGATCAACGAATATCCCGGCCGGATCCCGCTTTATCATATCGATCTCTATAGATTAGACGATATTTCACAAGTTGAAGATCTGGGCATCGAAGAATATTTTTCAAAAGGCGGCGTTTGCATAATTGAGTGGGCAGAAAAACTCGGGAACTTGCTTCCGAAAAATGCAAAGACCATTAAAATTGAAATTGTTTCAGAAAACGAAAGGAAAATATGGCGATCTTAGGCATAAGCAGTGCAACTAAAATAGTATCGGTAGGATTTTGCAGTGAAGGAGATATCTTGGCTGAAATGAATGTAGCCGGAAAACAATCATTCACGGAAGACCTGATGGCATATATCGATGAAACCGTAAAACAGGCGGATGTAAAACTTTCAGGCATAGCTGCAGCATCAGGGCCCGGATCATATAATGGCTTAAGAGGAGGCCTTTCAACAGCTAAAACCCTAGCGCAAACGCTGTCATTGCCATTGATAGAGGTTTCAACGCTGGAAGCCATAGCTTATAATTTGATAGATATCGAGGCGACAATTTGCGCCGTATCGGATGCCAGGCGCGACGAATACAATCTCGCTTTCTTCGCGTCATCTAATAATTCAGTTAGAAGATTAACAAAAGATTCCTTAATACATTTAGATAAAATAGTTGAACTATTATCAAAAGTCGCAGGCATTATCCGCTTAAGCGGCGTTACAGATGATATATACACCGCAATAAAAGCATTAAACCCTGATACTCAAATAAAACAAATGAGCCAAGAGCTTTCGATCGCAAAAGGTATAAACGTCGCTTTGATCGGAGAACAATTACTTAAAGATGGGAAGACTTCGGATGTATTGACGCTAACTCCCAAGTATTCGGTTGAACCAAACATCAGAGAGTTTAAGGGTAAGGGTTAGGAGGCCAGTTTGGTTATTTGGTTGGGTTATTAGGCCAAACGTCTAAACCCAATAACAATACCGGCATCATAACCTTCACCCGACTTCTATACCTTTCCCAACAGGCTCAACAATATAAGCTTGAGAATATTCTTGCTTCATTTTATTATATATCCTGGTCGCCGTTTGCTTATCGGGAGCTAATCCGAAGACAGAAGGGCCGGATCCAGACATGATTGCTTGAAGACAACCTAACTGAATAAGCTGTTTTTTGATCTCTTGGACTTTTGGAAATTTTGAAAGCACGACTTTTTCAAGGTCATTAAAAAGAGAAATAGATTCCATCTGATGATGCGTCCCCACTAATCTATTTTCAGCGATCCATACTAGATCAAAATTATCATAGACCCACTTGGTCGATACGGAAAAATCCGGTTTTACAATAATATACCATGTTGGGATCCGGGATTTGGGATCTGGGATCTTTTCCACCAGCTCTCCTCTTCCACGACATCTACAAATGCTGCCGACAAGACAAAACGGAACATCAGAACCAACTTCAGCGCCTAAAACCGAAAGGTTTGATTCGGATAATTTTGCCTGATAAAGCTGGTTCAATCCGATCAGCACCGCTGCTGCATCGGCCGAGCCTCCCGCCAAACCCGCAGCTATTGGAATAATTTTTTTGATATCGATTTTAACCGATGGAGCAACGCCCGTCTTATCAAAAAAAACTTCCGCGGCTTTGTAAGCGGTATTTTTGTTGTCTAATGGGACTTGAGGATTGTCGCTTGTAAGTTCGATCCCGTTATTTATTCGTGACACAGAGACATAGTCGCATAGCGACACGGATTGCATTATAGAGTCAATTTCGTGATAGCCGTCTTCGCGCTTGCCTATTACCTGCAAAGCAAGGTTTATCTTGGCGTGGGCCTTAAGCATTAACACTATTTTGCTGAAATAAGCCTCATTAATCTGGATTTTTTTCGCGAGGCCAAATTCTTGTGGACTACATTTTTGCTTGCGGCTTTATCAAGCCATTTGATCGCGGTCCTTATATCTTCTGCTTTTTTTGAGGCTATTGCGGCTTTGACTGCTTTTTTGATCTTGCCTTTGTAAGACAGGTTCTTTAGCCTGTCGCGCTTTGAAGTCCTTATTCTTTTAATAGCTGATTTAATATTTGCCATTGAACTCCCCTTTTATTGAACTCCCCTTTTAAAATTGAACCTTGACAACCATCCTGCAAACTTTTATAATTTTATCATATGTAAATGTTTCGCGCAACGGTTTTCCATCTTTCCTACTCATAAATCCCAGGAAAAAACAAATAAATGGCCAAATTATCGATCCACGAGTGGTTCAAACAAAAGAAAAAAGCAAGACAAAAAGAACCGGCCGCGCCGGCAGAAAGGTTGAACATCCCGGAAAACCTTTGGGTAAAATGTTATTCCTGCAACACCGCGATATTCTCGAAAGAGCTCAAAGAGAACCTGAAGGTCTGCCCAAAATGCAATTACCATTTCAGGCTTTCCGCAAATGAAAGGATCGAAATGCTTGCGGATGCCGGAAGCTTCAAAGAAATAGCGCGGGACCTCAAAGCCGCCGATTTCTTAGGCTTTGTCGATTCAAAGCCGTACAAATTAAGGATTGAGGAAGCAATGCTTAAGTCGTCATTGAACGAAGCGATGATCGTGGGCGAATCATTGATCGAATCGCTTCCGGCGGCATTAGGCGTTATGGACTTTTCTTTTATGGGCGGCAGCATGGGATCGGTTGTCGGCGAAAAGATCACCCGGCTGGTAGAGCTTGGGATTGAGCGCAAATGCCCGGTCATTGTTTCAACGTCTTCCGGAGGCGCACGCATGCAGGAAGGTATAATATCTCTCATGCAAATGGCAAAAGTTTCTGCCGCGCTCGGGCGTTTAAGGGAATTTGGCATACCTTATATAGTCCTGCTTACCGACCCGACGACCGGCGGCACAACCGCAAGCTTTGCGATGCTCGGGGATATCCAGATCGCGGAACCCGGCGCATTGATAGGTTTTGCCGGCCCCCGCGTCATCGAACAGACAATAAGGCAAAAACTGCCTCCGGGCTTCCAGCGGTCGGAGTTCCTTTTGAAGCACGGGATGGTTGACATGATATGCGCCCGAAAAAACCTTAAAGAAACTTTGGGTAAAATATTGAGGTTTTTCAAGGATTAACAATGCCTGATAAAACATCTTCGACAAAATACCTGCTTGAATTCGAAAAGCCCCTCCACGAGCTTTACCGCAAGATCGACGAATTAAAAAAAATGTCCGAAAGCGGAAAGTTCGATATGTCCGAAGAGATCCGTATGATAAATCGACGCATCGATTCGATGCGGCAGGATATTTTCTCGAATTTGTCAGCTTACCAAATAGTACAGATCGCACGGCATATCATGCGCCCGACCACATTAGATTATGCCGACCTGATCTTTAATGATTTTCTGGAGCTTCACGGCGACAGGAATTACGGCGACGACCTGGCAATGGTGTGTGGGATCGCAAAATTAGACGGCCAATCAGTAATTGTTGTCGGGCACCAAAAGGGCCATACTACAAAAGAACTTATTTCCCGCAATTTCGGCATGGCTCATCCTGAAGGGTACCGTAAAGCGTTAAGGGTTATGCGTCTGGCGAACCGCCTGCAAAAGCCCATAATAAGCTTTATCGACACACCCGGGGCATATCCCGGGATCGGCGCCGAAGAAAGAGGACAATCCGAAGCGATAGCAAAGAACTTAAGAGAAATGGCCGGACTGAATGTCCCGTTCATCAGTGTTATAACTGGCGAAGGCGGGAGCGGAGGCGCCCTCGGTATTGGAATGGGGAACCGCGTTTTGATGCTTGAGCACGCAGTATACTCTGTCATTTCGCCCGAAGGCTGCGCGTCGATACTTTTCCGCGACGCGGCGCGAGCGCCTATCGCCGCCGAAGCTTCAAAGATCACCGCGAAAAACCTGTTGGAATTTGATATAATAGATGAGATAATAAAAGAACCGATAGGCGGCGCGCACAACGACTATAAACGCGCAGCCGGCAATATAAAAGCCGCAATTCTTAAGAATTTACAAGAACTTCTCAGGCTTTCACCGCGTGAATTGATCGCGGATCGTTATAACAAATTCCGAAAAATGGGAATATTTGTCGAATAAAGGCTAACCCAAATCAAGAATGCCGCTGTGGTGGAATTGGCCCCGACGTAAAGTCGGGGCAAGCAGACTGCGCCGACGTGGTGGAATTGGTATACGCGTCCGCCTCAAAAGCGGATGAGATAACATCTCATGCCGGTTCGACTCCGGCCGTCGGCATGTCGGTTCGCTTGTCCCGATCGCGAAGCGCATCGGGAACCCCGACCAGCGGCATAAAATACAGGCCCATAAAATACAGGCCGCGGTGGTGGAATTGGCATACACGTACGATTCAGGTTCGTATGGGAAAACCCATGGGAGTTCAACTCTCCCCCGCGGCATGATTGAAAATGATCAATAAGGAGGAAAATAATGGACATCGTTGAATTGGAAGGGAAAACTCTGCAAGACCTTTACGAGGTGGCAAAAAAACTTGAGATCCAAGGTTTCAGGCAGCTTAAGAAACATGATCTGATATTCAAGATATTGGAATTCCAAACACAGAAGAACGGGAACGAATTCGTGCCAAAAGGCATTTTGGAGATCTTGCCTGAAGGCTACGGGTTTTTAAGGACCGGCGGATATTTGCCGTCGCGCGAAGATATCTATGTGTCGCAAACCCAGATCAGGCGTTTTGACATGCAGAACGGCGACCTGGTTTCAGGACAGGTCCGCCCGCCAAAAGACGGCGAAAAATATTACAGTTTGCTTAAGATCGAAGCGATAAACAGCCTGAACCCTGAACAGGCAAGGGACAGGATACCTTTTGAGAATTTAACGCCAATCTTTCCTGAAGAAAGATACACTTTGGAATATTTGGGCTGTCCTATTGCTTCCAGATTGATAGACCTCTTATCGCCTATCGGCAAAGGCCAGCGGGCAATGATCGTTTCTCCCCCTAAAGCCGGTAAAACAACAATTCTAAAGAATATCGCAAATAGTATAACTGCCAATCATCCTGACACGGTGATCAAAGTATTGCTTGTCGATGAAAGGCCTGAAGAAGTAACCGATATGGAAAGATCGATCAAAGGCGAAGTTATCGCGTCAACTTTCGATGAACCGCCAGAGGAACACATAAAAATAGCCGAATTATGCCTTGAATCCGCCAAGAGACAGGTTGAAGCCGGCAAGAATGTCCTCATCCTATTGGATTCAATAACCCGTTTAGGAAGGGCATATAACCTTGTAACCCCGCCATCAGGACGCACGCTTTCAGGCGGTCTCGACCCAACAAGCCTTCACCGCCCAAAAAGATTTTTCGGAGCCGCCAGAAATATTGAAAATGGCGGAAGCTTAACTATCGTTGCTACTGCTCTTGTTGAAACAGGAAGCCGCATGGACGATGTCATTTATGAAGAATTCAAGGGAACAGGGAATATGGAATTGCACCTAAACCGGAAGCTTGCAGAAAGAAGGATCTTTCCTGCGATCGATATCAAGCTTTCTGGGACAAGGCGCGAGGAATTGCTCCTATCCGAACAAGAGATCAAAAAAGTTTGGCTGTTAAGAAAGGTCATGTCAGACTATGAGCCCACAGAAGCCACGGAACAATTGATCGAGAGATTAAAAGAATTCAAATCGAACAAGGCATTCTTAGAATCCGCTGATAAGGGCTGATGCTTACCAGGGATGAAATCGAAAAAATCGCTTGCGGCAAAATATTGCCCGAGGACAAGCCCTTTAGATCAAACGACATATCGATCGATACCCGCACGATCGAGCCAAATGATCTTTTCATCCCTATTAAAGGAGAAAATTTCGACGGACGAACCTTCATTAAAGATGCGCTAAAAAAGGGAGCATTTGCCATGGACGTAAAAAATGGCCTGGAAGCTCTCCAAAATTTGGCGGCATACCACAGGGCCAAGTTCAAAATACCTGTTATTGGAGTCACAGGCAGCGTCGGAAAAACAACCACAAAAGATATGCTGGCATCGATACTATCGCAAAAAATGCCGACCCTAAAAAACGAAGAAAACTTCAACAATGAAGTTGGGGTTCCCCTCACCCTGCTTAAGCTTACAAAAAAACACAAAGCCGCAGTAATTGAAATGGGAATGCAAGGTTTGGGCGAAATAGATCTTCTTGCAAAAATTGCAAAGCCGACGATCGCGATAATTACGAACATTGGCGAAGCGCATATGAAATATTTAAAGACAAAGAAAAATATCGCCCGCGCAAAATCGGAAGTTTTTAATTATTTAAAGAAAAAAGATTTCGCAATCATAAACCAGGACGACGAATACTTCGAACACTTAATGTCAAATGTCAAATATCAAATGTCAAATGTTCGGACATTTGGGATCTTGGAAAAATCCGATGTGACTCCAAAAGATCTTGAGGGGATAAAACTTCCAGTTCCTGGCGAGCATAATATTTATAACGCTCTAGCCGCGATCGCAGTAGCCAAAATATTAAAAATAGACAAGAAAGCGATCAAACGCGGGCTTGAGATATTCACCCCTTCAAGCAAAAGGATGGAAGTTTTCAACTGCAGAAACAAAACAAAAATAATAAACGACACTTATAATGCAAATCCGCAATCAATGGCCGCAGCTTTGAGGGTTTTAGCATCGATCCCCGGCAGGAAAATAGCCATATTAGGCGATATGCTGGAGCTTGGCCGCAAATCTAGGAATTACCACAAAAAGGTCATAAAACTCGCGCAAAAACTTAAGATCGACAAGCTGTTCCTGCTGGGAAAAGAGTGGCCCCAAAAATCTTTCGGCAATAAGAAGGAATTGATAAAAAAATTAAAGACAATTCTTAAGCCTTCTGATATAATTCTCATCAAAGGTTCGCGCGGAATGCGCATGGAAGAAATTGTATCCCGGATCGTAAATTGAAGCATGCCGCGGTGGTGGAACTGGCATACACGTACGTTTAAGGTGCGTATGGGGAAACCCATGGGAGTTCAACTCTCCCCCGCGGCAAGATTTTAAGTTGCCGTTACGATAGGATAACCGGAGGATATAAAGTGCAGCTAGCGCTAAAAGTCAACAATGTCGACAATTCGGAGTTTAGAGAAAAATTCCGCACAGGCGACGGATCATTCGAGAATGACCTGAAAACTGCAGAAAACAAATTAAATAAAAAGAAAACTTTTGATTTCCCTTTCGATTCACTGCAAAATATTTTCGGATTTATTCCGCTCCATTTCGACTTTAGGCGGGACATTGAACCGATCGACCCCGAAAAGGACAAAACCGCAATTAAACAAAATGCCGTTTCAAAAATAAAAAAACAAGCGATATCCGAACATAAACATTCGGGGAGCGGACCAAACGGCGCAATAACGATCGCCGATACAAAGGCTATAAAAGACGCGTTAATCAAGAACATGCCGTCCCCTATCGTTCCGATCATTATGCCGAATAGCGGCACAGCATCAAACAATCCATCTTCATCCCCTGTTTCAAGATTAGATGTCCAAGTGATGATCGATAAAATCATCGAGCAGGCAAAACTCATTAAAACAGGCGAAAAGGTTTTGTTGACGCTTTTGCTTTCAGATCTTGAGCTTGGACAGATGTCCCTTTCATTGGAAAGCAGGAATGGAATGGTCGCAATCCAGATCGCAACCTCAAAGGATACAAAAGAAAGCCTGGACAGGCATGTGCATGACATAGAGTCGGCTCTTAAGGCCGCGCATATTAATTTTTTGAAGATAAACATCATTGAAGCGGCCGGCCAGGAAAAAAATTGTTAGTGGCAAATTTACTTAAGTTGCTGTAGAATCTGAAGCTAAGGAGTGATAGATAATGTTTGAAGCAATGAAAATGGCGAAGAACGCGATCCAGGTTTACAATTCGGCTCTCAATGTCAGCAATGCCAATATTGCGAATTTATCCGTAACCGGCTATAAAAGCCTTGATATATCATTCCAGACGGTCTTGGACAAGATGATGAGACCCGGCACGTCTGCATCAGTATTCTCAAACTTCGGCGGGACAAATCCGCAGCAATTCGGTCAAGGGGTCGGCGTCGCATCGATCGGGATTAATTTTTCGCAAGGGTCTCTTGTTTCTTCAAACCGGCCTATCGACCTTGCCATAAGCGGCCGCGGCTTGTTTATCGTATCAGACGACGGCGGGACAACTTACAAATATACGCGCGCTGGGGACTTTTCAATTAATGCCAATAACAGCCTTGTAACCTCTGCAGGAATGCAGGTCTACGGTTTGAACGCAAGCGGATCGATAGTTGCAATAACAGGCTTGACCGGGGACGTTTCCGAATACGCCTGGGATACAGGGACTGGAGCGCTAAATCATAACGGGTCGGCAACAGGATATAGGATCGCAATGACATATTTTAATAACCCGGCCGGCCTCGGACAGGCATCCGGCACAACGTTCACCGAAACACTCTCGTCAGGCTCCCCTGCCAGCCCAATTTCCGCCAGCGGCACAGCAGGAACTATTTCATCCGGCCGGCTTGAGCAATCAAATGTCTTTTTCCTTGGGGAAAGCATCAATTCATTAGAGATCCAGAGGGCAATAAGCGCTAATTTGAACACAGTCAAAGCGGCATCCGACCTGATATCTTCATTTATAAGCAAACTGGGATAATATAATATTAATGTCTGAAAGAGGCAAAACAGAAATATCTCCGCAGAAGCGGAGCTTGAAGCTTGCCCCGCTCCTCGGGGATTGGACCGCCTATAAGCCGCTAAGGCAGCCGGCAAAGAAAGTCAAATCCGGGCTTTACGGGTTTGACAGGCTTTCACAGGAAGAATTTGAAACCGCACACATGATACACTATGGCTTTGCGCAGAAGATGCTTCACGCAATTAAGACAAAGATCCGCGCTTCATGCGAGCTTTATTCGGTCGACGCACAGCAGAATTCTTATTCAAACTTTACAAAAAGCTTCACAATGCCTGTGTACCAGGCAAAATTCAAGTCTGACAACTTCCATGACGAAATATTTGTATCTTTCGACATGCAGCTTATAGACGCCTTGATCAATTCCGCCTTGGGCACAAAAGAATCAAGCAGGCTTATCGAGCCGCCGACCGATGCGGAAGAGCTTGTTCTCGACACCGTTTTTGAATACCATCTATTTAGTTTTTACGAAATGTTCGACGGAGTGCTTGACGGCCAAAGGTTTGAAAAATCAGGGTCGGGAGAATTAAATATCGACAAGAGCATCAACATGCAGGCAACTTTCGTGTACTTTACCGTCGAATTGCAAATAAACGAAAATCTTGGGCGGATAACTGTCGGCTACAGCGGGGAGTTCATTAAGACCTTGTTAAAGAAGCTCCGGGAAAAAGAAAAAGCCGGCCCTCTCCCCTTAAAAAGGCTTAATCCCCAAATATTTAACACCGTTGAGAACAAGATCAAGGTCACCCTCGGAAAGACTCTACTTTCTATGAACGAAATAAAAGGATTAGAAACCGGCGATGTGGTATCATTTGACGAAAGGATCGACGATGCCATTCAGATCTCGCTTTCAGACGGCCATGTGATCCTTGGCCAGCCGGGAAAAAGCGGCGGCAAGTTCGCGGTAAAAGTTATAGGCATTGAAAAAGAAAAAGCCGTGAAGATCGAGCCTCCAAGCATAGAAAAAGAGCTCGAAAATGATAATGCGCCTGTTTTAGAAGAACAAGAAGCCGCCGAAAATGCGGAAGATGTTTCAGAGGAAGAATATTCTGACGAAGACCTGGAAGGTTTGCTTAGCGAAGGCGAAGAAAATACTGAAGGTACGGAAGAAGAAAATCTTGAAGATGAAATCGAAGAAGAGGAAGAATCCGCTGAAACTTAATAAGGAGGCTATATAATAATGGAAGTCAATAAAGTTCAATTCCCCGACCTGGAAGAACAAGGCAAAGGGTCAAAGCTTTCTGAAGGCACGCTTTCCGAGATCCCGATCGAAGTTACGGCCGAACTTGGCCGGGCAAAACTCTCTTTGAGGGAAATCCTAGAGATCGCCGAAGGTTCTATAATTGAATTAGACAGGCTTGCAGGAGAACCGCTAGACCTTAAAGTGGGCGGATCGGTCGTCGCACAAGGCGAAGTGGTCGCAATTGACGATTACTACGGCTTGAGGATAACAAACGTACTGCTCAAATGACATACGAAGCGCTGGTCCTCCAAAAAACGCCAATAGTCACGTTCGGATACATTATGCAGGTAATACTCTCGCTCCTTATAGTCGTTGGCCTTATCTATCTTACTGCAAAATATATCCTTCCCAAACTGCAGGTATCAACGCAGGGAAAAACGATCCAGATATTGGACAGAACAGGGCTTGAACCGCAGGTTACAGCATATACAATTAAAGTCGGGAGTTTTAATTATCTTATTGTTGTCAGCAGCAAAAGCGCCACATTGATCGACAAATTCCGGGAAGGAGAACTTGGTTGAAAAGACTCCTAGCCTTCCTTTTTGTCCTGCTGCCAAGCGCAAGTTTTGCGGCAGTGAAATCGCCTGTTGCAGGGCAGATCAATGTGAACGCGATCATGAATTCGCCGCAATTTTCTTCAAGCATCCAAATGGTGCTTGGGATAGCCTTGATCTCGCTTGTCCCGTTCTTTTTGATCTCGGTTACAAGCTTCCTGCGGATAATAATTGTCTTTTCGCTTATTAAAACTGCGATCGGAACGCAGCAAGTGCCGCCGACTTCAGTCCTTGTCGGCCTCGCTTTTTTCATGACAATTTTCATCATGAACCCAGTTTTCCAGGAAGTGAACAACAAAGCCATCGTCCCCTACAACCAGGGTAAAATTACGCAGTTCAAGGCGTTTGAAACAGGCATGGAGCCTCTCCGGAAATTCATGTTGAGGCAGGTCCGCGAAAAAGACCTTGCTCTTTTTGTCCAGTTCTCCGGGATCAAGCCCCCGACCAAGCCGGAGGACGTCCCGACATATGTCATAATACCGTCATTCATGATCTCGGAGCTTAAGACCTCGTTCCAAATAGGATTCCTGCTTTTCATACCATTCATCATAGTAGATCTTGTCGTATCAAATGTTTTGCTTTCTCTAGGCATGTTCATGCTGTCGCCTGTCATGGTTTCCCTGCCGTTCAAAATACTATTGTTCGTCCTGGTCGACGGATGGAACCTTATCACGCGCGGCTTGCTCATGAGCTTCAGGTAAAATAATATATGAACCAAGATTTTGCAGTTCAAGTCATGTATCAGGGAATAACGCTGACGCTTTTGCTTTCCATGCCGTCGGTCGGCATCGGATTGCTGGTCGGGTTTGCCATAAGCTTGTTCCAGGCAGTAACGCAGATACAGGAACAGACCTTGACTTTTGTGCCGAAAGTCATCGCCGTGCTTATGATGATCGCATTCACATCGCCCTGGATGATCTCGCTTTTAATCGACTTCACGACCACCCTTTGGTCCAGCATCCCTGCAATGGCCCGATAGAAAATGATCCTGACACTTCCGCAGATCGAAGTTTTCATGTTTATTTTGGCGCGTATCGCGGGGATCTTTATTGAAGCGCCGATACTCTCAAGCAAGTCTATCCCCGCGCTCGGAAAAACAGCGCTCGCGATCTGGATCACTTCGGTCCTATGGTTTGTAACTCCTGTCAATACGACCCTTCTCCCAAAAACATTAGTCGAGTTTATTGTTTTCATCGCGATCGAAGTTACGATCGGATTTTTGATCGGATTTGTCTGCAATACGATCTTTTTGGTGCTCCAGAGCGCGGGTGAATTCATCGACCTGCAAATGGGGTTATCAGTCGCACAATCTTTTGATCCGATCTTTGGCGCATCGATCTCAATCATCGGGCGAATGATATTTTTTATCGCATTGATGGTGTTTTTGTTGTTTAACGGGCATCACCTGCTCCTTTCAATGCTCCACCAAAGTTTTACGGTCCTTCCTGTCCCAACATATATTAATTTAACCTCGGCGAACTTTATTTACAATCTGTTAAATCTGGGACAGATATTGCTTGCAACTTCTGTCCAGCTTGCGGGACCGGTCATATTGGTGATCTTTCTTTCGGACTTTGCATTCGGCATTGTTTCGCGCGTAGCCCCGCAGGTCAATGTCTTCATGCTCGGTTTTCAAGTAAAGCCCGCCCTTGGGCTTTTGGCGATGCTTTTTACTATACCTATCCTCATTAAGCATATCTCCCGCCTTCTTGGATTAATGGGCGAAGAAGTGCTAAAATTACTTAGTGCATTTCGTCTTTAGGAGGTTTGATCTGATTGGCTGAAGAAGGCGGAGATAAATCCGAAGAACCTACTCCCCATAGGCTGCGTGAAGCTCGCGAAAAGGGGCAAGTGGCAAAAAGCAAGGAAATTACAACCGCTGTCCTCCTATTGCTTAGTTATTATGTTTTAAGGTACACAGGTGATTTTACTTGGAGGGAACTTGTCGGAATGGCGCAGGGCCTTTTTTTGCAGGTCCCCGCATCCGCAAATGAATTCTCTTTCTCTTTTGTAGGATACGCCCTTCTTATAGGACTAAAAGGGCTCGCGGTCGCACTACTCCCTATCTTCAGCATAGTATTCCTTGCGGCGCTTATAGCCGAAGGGCTTCAAACTGGCCTTGTTTTTTCTTTTGACCCCATAAACCCAAAATTCGAAAGGTTAAATCCCATGGAAGGTTTCAAGAAAATATTTTCACTGCAAGGGCTCGTAGAAACTGTCAAATCAATATTAAAAATCATCATCGTTTTTTACATCACATGGGCCGCGATCCAAGACGACCTCCAAAAAATCGTAGTCTTGATGGATGGACTGCCATGGGATGCTTTGGTCCTCGGCGGATCGATCGCATATAAAGTGGCGATCAGGGTCGGGTTATTCTATATATTGATCGCAATACTAGACTACTTGTACAAGCGGTGGGAATTTACCAAAGGGTTAAAAATGACAAAACAGGAGATCAAAGAAGAATACAAAAGGCTCGAGGGCGACCCGCAAATAAAACAAAGAATGAGAGACCTGCAGAGGCAAGTTGCCTACCAGCGCATGATGACATCGGTCCCCAAAGCAGATGTCGTCGTCACAAACCCGACGCATATTGCCGTTGCCCTGCAATACGACCAATCTAAGATGAAATCACCTCTTGTCCTTGCTAAAGGCGAGCGCAAACATGCCGAGAAAATAAAACAAATAGCAGAAGAGAATGAAATCCCAATAGTTGAAAATGAGCCTTTGGCGCGATCGATCTATAGGACGACGGGTGTCGGGCGCGAGATACCGCGCGAACTTTACCAAGCGGTCGCTGAAGTATTGGCCCACATCTATAAGCTCAAAAGAGATCGCGAAGCCAAAAGGTCGAGGCTTGCTCCGATTCTTGCTAAGTGATAAAATCAAAACATGGCATTACCCGGTCTTGATGTAAAAGGTTTGCGAAATCTTTTCACAGGTTCAGACCTAGCTGTGGGCATAATTTTGGTCGGCATAATTGCCCTGATCATCGTTCCTCTCCCGACTTTCTTCCTTGATATATTAATGACCTTGAATATCGGTTTTTGCCTGATAATACTTCTAGTCGCCATGTATCTAAAAGAGCCTCTTGAATTCGCGGCATTCCCATCCATATTGCTTGTTGTAACATTATTCAGGCTGTCGCTCAATATTTCCGCATCACGGCTGATTTTATTAAATGCGAACGCCGGCCAAGTCGTGGCAGCGTTCGGAAACTTTGTCGTCGGCGGAAATTATATTGTCGGTATTATTGTTTTCGCGATCATAACTATCGTGCAATTCGTTGTAATCACAAAAGGTTCCGAGCGCGTGGCTGAAGTCGCGGCGCGTTTTACCTTGGACGCCATGCCCGGAAAACAAATGTCGATCGACGCCGACCTTAATGCCGGCCTTATAGATGCAACAGAAGCGCGCGCGAGGCGCCGCAAGATTGAAGCGGAAGCGACATTTTTTGGAAGTATGGACGGCGCCAATAAATTCGTACGCGGCGATTCTATCGCAGGCATAATAATAGTTTTGATAAATATTTTGGGCGGGATACTTATCGGATGGCTCCAGCTTGGCATGCAGCCTTTTGAAGCTATGACAACATTCGCCCTTCTGACGGTTGGCGCGGGACTTCTTGGAACTATGACCGCCCTATTAGTTTCAGTTGCAACAGGTCTTGTCATTACAAAATCCGCATCGGAAATGAGCCTGGGCACGGATGTCGCGGCGCAGCTTTTTGCGCAACCAAGGGCATTTGCTTTTGTATCTCTTATCCTAGCATTTTTCTCAATAATCCCGGGGCTCCCGATCATTCCTTTTTTATCTCTATCTGCAGTGTCGGGGGTCGTATCGATCGCTTTACTGCAAGCAAAGACGCAAAAAGAAGAAGCGACAATGGTCAAAGAAGATATATCAGGCAAAGAAGTCTTAAAAAAACCCGAAAGCATTTTGGGGACCCTCGGCCTTGACCCGTTATCGCTTAAAACCGGGAGGAACCTTATCCCTTTGATCGATCCTGCCCAAAAAGGCGCATTGCTTGAAAGGATAACTCTTATCAGATACCAGATCGGACAAGAATTGGGTTTCGTCATCCCAGGCGTCAGGGTCATGGACGACCTGTCCCTTCCCCCGAACCAATATGTGATAGAAATACGCGGGACCAGGGTTTCATTAAGCGAAGCTTATTTGGGCCACCATAGGGTAACAATGAAGCTGGCCGATGTAAAAGTGAAAAAACTGACCGGCATCGAAGCCAAAGATCCGATGACAGGAGATACTGCAACCTGGGTGCCCGACGACCTTCTGCCCGAACTGCAAAAGCTTGAGATCCAATCAATTGATACGGTGGAAGCGATCGCAATCCATTTTACCGAAATAATCAAGCGATATGCAGACGAGATCATGACGCGCCAAAATGTGCAATCATTGATCGAGCTTGTAAAGAATACGAATGCGGCTATCGTCCGCGAGCTGATCCCAGATATGCTCTCCCTTGGGCAAGTGCACAAGGTCCTCCAGCTTCTCGCAAGAGAGAGGGTTTCGATACGGGACCTGTCGACTATCCTCGAAAGGCTTGCGGATTACGCGCATCTATCCCGCGATGTAAATGTATTGGTTGAATACGTAAGGCAATCTCTTGCAAGACAAATTTGCGAACAATATACCGACAAAGACAACGTGATAACAGTTGTTACGATCGATCCCGCCCTGGAAGAAACGCTTATAGGCGCGATACACCAGTCCGAATACGGATCATTTTTGGCGGTCGACCCGAACGTCGGAGAGAGGATACTCCTGCAGATCCAGCGCCATATTAATAATTTTAAGAAGATGAAATTATCATCTGTGATATTATGTTCTCCCCGCCTGCGCCCCCACTTCAAGCGGTTCATCGAGCGCAGCTTCCCCGATTCGGCCGTACTTTCATACAACGAGATAGTCCCGCAGGTAAAGGTTCAGTCGATCGGCATGATCTCTATTGAATAATTCCTAAAATTTTGATAAAATCCTTTTGTGGCAGATAAAAGAATTTCAAGCGCGGGCGGCAGGATACCCTCAAGAAACATTGGAGGCGTCGCCGCTGTCCCTGCAAATATCGTCGGGCCTTTGAGGCGGTTCTGGGATTTTACGAAAAAGACCGCAAAGAGTTTCGCAAAAAATCTTAACAACACAGAACAAAAAGAAGACGAATTCACAAAAGCAGTCGAAAAAGACTCCCGCGGATGGTAAATAATGAGCCTAAAAGAACAAATTGAAGACAGGATAGTCAGGGTCATACGCGAAAGGTTCCTAAAATACGCGGATGAGGTTGTCGTAAAGTACAAGGAACAGATAGACAAGACGGTGAATTGGTATATTTCAACGCTTCCCTCGCATATAAGAAAGTCCGAATCGGACGACCTGGCGCAGGAAGCAAGGATTGCATTTATCGACGCCCTAAAGACATGGGACCCGCGCAAAGGCGAGCTTTGGCCGTATGTCTCGATCAGGCTTAAAGGCTCCATGCAGGATTACTTGAGAAAAAAGAAAATGGACCAGGTTTCTGGAATGTACGAGTGGATAAATTCCGCTGCCCATGTTTATATGGCATTCAACAGGGAGGCGGTCGTTTCCGACCAGGTTGACGATATCATACATGTGGATGTCGCGCTAAAAGAGCTGGACAAAAAAGAATCCCAAGTTGTCGAAGAATATTACAAAAAAGACAAGACATTCAAAGAGATTGGCGAAGAGATAGGGCTTTCGGAATCGCAGGTTTCCCGCATCTGCAACGAAGCCACCCGCAAGATGAAAAAGGCCATCAAATCCTCTGAACCGAAATAATCCCTAGAAATTATCGCCAAGTTCCATAACGGCTTTGTCCGCGGCCATTTTGCTTGCGGCAACATATTGGCCTAATGGAATAATTTGCGCGTTTGCCTTGCTGCCGGGCATCATTGAAGAAAAAATATCCGAGGGATTGTTTTTATTCTTATCGTCGTCAGATGAAGAAATGAAATTGTTTAGTATCTGGTTGAAATTCTGCTGCATGCTTAGCAAGAATTCATCTGGATTTAAGCCGCCTTCGCTCGTCGCGCCTGCCTGGCCGGAGGATTTGTTTTTTAACGCGTTAATTTGAGCAGTAAGCGCATAAGCATCTGAAAATCCACTTGGAATGTTCACCATAAATCATCCCTCCTCAATATTGTGGTTTGAGTTTAGCATAAAAATAGACTGCGCGCTACTGGGATTCCCGATGTCGTATTATGGATTATTCAGAATATCATGTGGCCCTGCATTCCTTATTCTTATCAAACCTGCTTTAAGTTCCATGGTTATACGATAGCCCCCATTAAGTCTTGCCTCATAGATATGTGGTCTTCTGCGCATTTTTTTCAGGTTCAACGAATGACTATGTGGGTTCTCACAAATCTTCTTAATCTGCTCATTAAATGCTTCCTGTTTATGTTTAGGGAGTTTTGGGTATATTTTCTTCCGAAATGTTTCTGGAATATCTATGAAAAAAGGAGGATTCATCCACGCAGAAAAGCAATAGCATCTTGTGAGTTAGAAAATCTTTTAAATTCTCCTTTTTTGTAATCTTCATCAATTGCTTGCTCATCCTTCTGCCAGTCATCAGCCCAAAAATAAGACTGATCAACATCTAAAATAGGCGTCCGTACCATTTCTACTTCTATCACTTTAAAGCCGCCAGTATATAACCCTGACAAATCATTCAAAGAAGAAATAGTCTTTTTTTCTTCTAAAGAAAGATGTTTAAACGTATCAAAGTTATTTTCAACTACTTGTGGTGTCATTTTTTACCTTCTTCAATCAATTTTTTTATCTTTTCAGTGTGTTCTTTAATTGACTTGCCTAAAACATTGACAAGCGAGGCCGCAATACCTGGATTTAAAACTACCGAGACCACCTTTTCAGCATCTTTTGGTTCACGGTGTTCTTTTGTCAACATTTCGAAATCAAGGACAACTTCTGTGGGAGTAGTTGTAATGCTTACCAAATTTGAATAATACCTTTTAACATCACCCATATATGCTCCTAAGTATAAATTCCTCATTCGTTAATGTCAAGCTATTAATCTTGTCAATAATATATCGATCAGAAATACAAATGATTTCACTACTCGCTAAAGTCCTGAAGCCATTCAGATATATAGTTTATAAACTTCATATTATTTCAAAAGTTCTTCCATTTGAATCTTGAGTGCTTTTGCAATAGCGCTAATGGTTAACAACCGAAATCTTCAGTTAACACCATTTCGGTAAAAACAATGCGCGCTACAGGGTTCGAACCTGTGACCCCTTGCCTGTCAAGCAAGTACTCTAACCAGCTGAGCTAAGCGCGCTCGCCATATAATAATTTTCAAAGGCGCGGGGCGGATTTGAACCGCCGCATAACTGTTTTGCAGACAGCTCCCTTACCACTTGGGTACCGCGCCGTACAAAAAGCGGGAGACGGGGTTCGAACCCGCGACCTTCTGCTTGGGAAGCAGAAGCTCTACCAACTGAGCTACTCCCGCATAAAAATATATACATCATCAAAAAGCTCTACCAATCCCGATGTTCCGCCAAAGGCGGAAATCGGGATCCCGACCACATCTAATAGTAAACATTTTCAATATCAGCTCATCTTTGTGCGTCGGGACTGAGCTACTCCCGTTTACGTCCTTCGGACTCCAGCGGGCAAGCCCGCATAAGCCTTAAGATTTTAAAATTATATCACAAAAATGATATAATCAAAATTATGATTATAGTGATCGGCGGAGGCATTGTTGGCACAGGAATTGCTTATTTCCTCGCAAAATCAGGTTTAAAAGATATTTTACTCATCGAAAAAGAGAAATTCCTTGGCACTCAAGTAACCCAATTCTGCTCAGGCGGCGTCAGACACCAATTCACAACAGAAATTAACTGCAAATTCTCCATTCAATCAATGCCTATTTTGAATATCCTAGCCCATGAGATAGATTATAAAAAATATGGATACTTGATACTCGATATATGCAAAGGCATTACCGAGCCAAGAGTCAAAATGCAGAACAAGCTAGGGATCGATACCGAAATTCTTTCAAAAGAAGAGATCAAGAAGAGATTTCCATTTCTAAACGATGATGGCATTATTTCAGGAAGCTTCTTTAAAGAAGACGGCGTCGCCGACCCTGCATCCCTCCTAGCCTACTACGAAAAAGGATCAAAAAAGATGGGCGTGAAATATCTCATGGACACGGAAGTGAAAAGAGTAACGCGTGACGCGCAACGCGGAACGGGTGTTATTACAAATTCAGAGGAGATCGCAGCCGATTGGGTCATTATAGCGGCAGGTATCGGATCGAAGGATCTTGGGAAAACTGTCGGGCTTGATATTCCGATCGTACATAGAAGAAAATATATCCTAGTCATCGAAAGCTTTAAATACGACTACCCTCTTGTCATGGAGATCCCGACCGGCTGGTATATCAAAAAAGAAGGCGATGATGCATTGGTTGGCATGTCGGGAAAAGTAGAAGACAAGGATTTTGACAAACAACCGGAAGCGGAAGATGGAACAATTGAGGCAACCATTAACAGAATTCCAGAGCTTGAAAAATCTGGGATCAAGAAAGTATTAACGAGCTTAAGCGACGAAACACCGGATAAGCATGCAATTATCGATATCCCAATCCCGGGATTAATTATAGCAACAGGGTTTTCGGGGCATGGGTTCATGCACTCGCCTGCTACAGGCCAAATTGTCGCGCAAATAATCAAAGGCGAAAAGACATCTATTGATATTTCGGAACTTAAACTCAAGCGCGCGCATATTAAAGAGACGATCGCAATCTAGCCAAAATCATGTTAAAATATCAACAATGATCCAAGAAGACGCCATAATTCTAGACCACAAGCAAGTTGCCCCGCTATTCTTTAAATTAACCCTACAATCAAAATATATTTCGTCACACGCAGTTCCCGGCCAATTTGTTGAAGTAAAAGTATCAGAAGAAACAAATCCTCTGCTTAGAAGGCCATTCTCAATTCATCGCATTGACCCCGCAAAGCAGATAATAGATATCTTGTATGAAATAAAGGGCATCGGCACAAAAGCGCTCAAAGAATTAAAGATCGGGCAAGTATTGAATATATTAGGGCCTTTGGGGAATGGGTTTACTATAAATAAAGAAAAAAAGATAGCGATCCTCGGCGGCGGCGGGATGGGCGTCGCTCCCCTACTTGCTCTTGCAGACGCGTTACGCGCCGTGCCTGCCGGCAGGCAGGTCTCGTATCCCGCATTACGCACGATCGTATTCATCGGCGCCCGCAACGCGGAATTAGTAACTTGCGAGAACGATTTCAAAAAGCTTGATGCAGAAGTTTTTATTACAACAGATGATGGCTCTTCGGGGCGCAAAGGATTTGTTTCCGATTCCCTATTAGATATTCTTGCAAAAGAGCTAACAGCTTCCAGCTTACACCAAACGGCTATTTATTCTTGTGGACCGTTCCCAATGCTCAGATCGATCGCACAAATAGCTCACGAGAAACAAATAGACTGCCAAGTATCAATGGAGGCTTTTATGGCGTGCGGTATCGGCGTATGTTATGGATGCGCGATAGAAACCCAAAATGGGTATAAAATGGTATGCAAAGACGGACCCATATTTAACACAAAGGATATAAAATGGAATTAGCGGGAATTAAACTTAATAATCCGGTAATGGTCGCGTCAGGAACTTTTGGGAACGGAAAAGAATATGCCGACCTCATAGACATAGAAAAGCTTGGTGCAATTATAACCAAGTCGATAAGCCTGAACCCAAGAGAAGGCAATCCCCCTCCCCGCATTTGTGAAACACCGTCGGGAATGCTCAATTCGATCGGGCTTCAAAACGACGGGCTTAAAGTATTTATCGATGAACATTTAAAATTCCTTTCAAAATATAAAGTTCC
Source organism: Candidatus Saganbacteria bacterium (assembly GCA_016223245.1). NCBI lineage: Bacteria > Bacillati > Candidatus Saganbacteria bacterium. The sequence continues at coordinate 61,959 of JACRPL010000012.1, forward strand.
GGTCATTGTAAACATAGCAGGCGAAACAGATCAAGAATGTGTTGAACTAGCAAAAGCCCTTTCAAAAGAACCGACAGTCAAAGGCTTGGAACTAAATATTTCATGCCCCAATGTCAAACAAGGCGGTATGCAATTCGGATGTTCGCCAACTGGGACCGAAGAGATAGTTAAAGCCGTGCGTAAGGCAACGGATCTGCCGCTAATAGTAAAATTATCGCCAAATGTAACAGATATCGTTCAGATAGCAGAAGCGGCAGTATCTGCAGGAGCTGACGCCCTATCGCTAATAAATACACTTCTCGGAATGGCAGTAGATGTAAAGGAAAGAAAATTTAAGATCGCAAGGAAAGTTGGAGGGTTATCAGGCCCTGCAATCCGCCCGGTCGCCGTCAGAATGGTTTATCAGGTTGCATCAGCGGTCAAAGTCCCCGTGATCGGAATTGGCGGTATATTAACATTAGATGATGCTTTAGAATTCTTCATGGTCGGAGCTTCGGCAGTTCAGGTTGGAACAGGGAACTTTGTAGATAGTAAAACAGCCCTTAATATCATCGAAGGCTTAAAATCTTATGACCTCAACGACATCAAGGGCTGCCTGCTTTAACCCCCTCTTCCGCTTCGCTCCATCTCCCCCTTATCAAGGGGGAGATTATAGAGGGGGTGAAATTACATCTTGAACAGGTCGTCCGATATATCTTCGTTAACTTTGATATCCTTGAAACTCATTTCTGTCGCGATCTTTTTACCGAAAAGATTTACTTCCATGCCCATTTTTGATACAACATCTATCCCGGCGACTTTTGAATAGGTAAGCTGTGTCCCGCTTATCACTTTGCCGTCGGTCCCGATGACCACCAATTTTGTCGGCAAATACGCATCCTTTTTGACGACAACTTCAACTTTCGAAACAAGAGGATTTTCTTTCTTGGGGATCGCTGTGATCACATATGAATCCGATTGCTCTTTGATGGAGAGATTATTTTTTTCCAGCCCTGCCAGAACATCCAATGGATTTTTCCCGATATCTTCTCTTCCCGATTTTTTCCTAAGATCGTCTATTTTATCTACTTTTGTCTGTCCATGGGCCGTAAGTTTAATCCTATTCCCGTTAACAATCGTTACTTTATCCTTATCCGACTCAATCCTCATTTTATCTTTCCCTTTGAACATCATTTTAGCCAACTGCGAGGATTTTTTTGACTTTTCGCCAAGCATCTTGACCGAAATCGTAGCCGAAAACGTTTTTATTTTTTCATAATTGGCCTTTGCTTTTGAAAGCACGTCATTCGCGCTAATTGCGAAAGCACCTGTTGAAAACGCGAACAACAGGACGAAACCCAATAATACCGATAACTTTTTACCCATAATTCAACTCCTTATTTTATTTCGAACAATTTATCCGACAAACCTTCGTTCACCTTAACATTGTCAAATCTCATCTCGATCTCCATCTTGCCTCCCGGGACCACAATCGATGATGTGTTTTTTGATATGACCCAGATATCTTTGACTTTCGTATAATCGATATCGGATGCGCTCACCAATTTGTCCGATGTGTTGTATATCTCGATCTTGACCGGAAGATTCCTCGACCCGTCGATATAGAACTTCATCATTCCCATAAATTTGTTCTTTTCCTTTGGGACTCCGGTTATGATGTAAGATTTTGATATAACTCCCTTTTCTTCCAATTTGAGGTCAAAATAATCAAGAACTTTTGTTTGGTCGATCGGGCTCGAACCAACACTTGATTGCCCCAATTTACCCTTTAATTTCTTGAGGTCTTGGACGAACTTTTGGCCAGTTGCGGGGTTTAGCACCTCCATTTTATCTTTGTTGGTTATCGTTACCTGGTTCAAAGGAGATGTCATTTCCATCCTGCTCGCATCAGAGCCTTTTACCATGATGGAACCCTTCTGCTCCATTGCTTTTTTATCTTTCATATCGGATTTAATGACCGTCGTTATATCGGCGGACATGTCTTCTATTTTATTCTGGTTCGCCCTAACCTTATTCAACAAGTCTTCGATTTTTTGGTCCATGGCGAACGATGAAACAGAGAACGCTAAAAAGAATACAAATCCTAAAATAAATTTCTTATTCATGGTTTCTCCTTTCCTCATCCACTCGACCCCCTCTCATTCTCCCCCTTACTAAGGGGGAGATGTCCCGAATGGACAGTGGGGGTCAATGGCTAATGGGTGGTGAGGTTATTATCACATATTGGGCCTTAGTTTTCAATGCAACATACGCAAACTTAAGCTTTTTGACCTCGTCTTCCGGAACATAAGCTGCCGAGCCTTTTTGGGATAAAAACTTCCTCAACTCCTTTTCATCCTGTATATCCAGAGAAACCGTAGGGTACGATTGCCTGTTCAGGTAGAAAACTAAGCTTGGAGGAAGCCAGGTCCTGTAAAAAGCTATATGCATCTTTCCTCTTAGCGCTAGAGCTAAAGTTGGCGTTGGCTTATGATCCTCGGCATACGGCATTAGCCAAACAATTATCCCGATAAAAAGGATCACAATTGAAATTGCAAACCCGGCTATTGTCCAATTCGGCTGGGGTTTGAAGAACGAGAACAGAAAAGACAAAAAGAAACCTGCAAGGGTTATCAACAATAATATTTGCAAATAAATGACGGCTTGCGTGTATTGCGGCGGGACAGGTATGCGCATATTCATATAAATTGTCGTCGCAAGAATTAAGATCGGGAATATTACCGCAGAATAAAATGAAAGTTTGTCTTCTTTCGAAAATATTTTATCAAGACAACTTCCTGTCATTATAGCCATTGCAGGGAAAGCCGGAAGAAAATATCCTGGGACTTTTGTGGAGGCTGTCGAGAACAGAGCGAGCATCACCAGGAATAGGCTCAACAGAAGCGCGTGCGGCTTTTTGAAAAGCGATACAAAGAAAAACCCGCTCCAAGGGAGAAAGCCAACCAACGCTACTATTATATAGTAATACACCGGCCCGGGATGCTGCTGAAGCGGCGACATATAGATAGTGAAAAGAAATTGCCCAAAGATTATTTTTAAAAAGTAACTGCCATGACGGATCGTCTCGATAATAAACCAAGGCGACGCAACCAATAAATACAGCAAGAGCCCCTTAACTATAGCAAGTTCTTTGAGGAAAGAAAATTTCTTGTCGATTGCCAAATATATTATTATAGAAGCCAACGGGACCAAAATACCCAAAGGCCCTTTTGTCATTGTGGCCATTCCCATCGCAAGCCACATCAAATAGAACCATTTTTTTTCGGCGGGAGCTTGATATCCTTTGTAGAAAAACAATAGCGCCATAGTAACAAAGAAACAAAGCACCATATCCACTAGCCCCATTTTAGATAGAACTATATAGAGAGGACTTGTTGCGATAATAATGGCTGAAAGAAGCCCTGCCCTTTCATTAAATAGCGTTTTTGCAAAAGCATATGTGAGATATACGCCTAGAATTCCGAATATTGCCGCCCAAAACCTTACTGCAAATTCCGTGAATCCAAATATACGGAAAGCGATGGTTGTGAGCCAGGCATACAAAGGAGGTTTATGGAAATATACAGCAGAATTGAGATGCGGAGTTAGATAATCCCCTGATTTTACCATTTCAAAGGAAGCGGCAGCCATCTGGCCCTCATCCTGGTCCCAGATCGAAGATGCTCCAAGTTGGAAAAAGTAAATAACAGCCGATATAACAAGGACAATAACAAAGGCCCAATTGAGTTTTTTCAACATCAGGGTAATTTTAGCATAAAATCAGGTAACCAAGCACAATAAATTCTTCAATCTCGCGACCGGCAGCCCAACTACATTATCGTAATTCCCTTCTATCCTTTCAATAAAAGGATCTTCTATTTCTTGGATGCCGTAACCGCCGGCTTTATCCAACGGGCTTCCAGACTTTACATAATCCAATATAGCTTTTTCTTTAAGTTTTCTGACTCTGATCTTTGTAATATCATAGTCGGAATATATTTTCCCATCCTTCGGGTTATACACCGCTATGCCCGTTATAACTTTGTGGGTTGAGCCCGATAGTGCTTTAAGCATGGCTACCGCATGTTTATTATCTTTTGGCTTGCCTAGGATCTTTTCACCCAATACAACGATAGTATCCGCGCCTATAACTATTGAATCGGTATTTCTTGAAGCTACATCTTTCGCTTTAGTAATGGCGGCCTTTATCGCGAACCGTAACGGAGTTGAAGCTTTTATTTTTGATTCGTCAATCCGGCTGACCGATATTTTGAAGTTTTTAACTATTTTCTTTAACAGCTCTTTGCGCCTGGGAGATGCGGACGCAAGAATAATTTTATCCTTCGACATGTTCAATACAAGCGGATAGTAATGCGGGCGTCATCATCCAAAGAATCGTCCAACCCGTTTCTATCTTTTCAAGGCAGATCACCCCGCCCTGGCTAAAATTCACAAAATTAAAATTCTCGTTCTTACTTAATAGATATGTCGCAAGATGTTCGAGAAAAGGCAGATGGCCAACAATTACTATATCTTCATGGATCGCGGTTATTTCACCGGCGATATTGCGGACAGTATCATTGGGTAATAAATTATCGCGCTCGATCAGCTTTTTATGCGGAACTCCCTCGGCAATTATTTTTGCAGTCTGTTTCGCCCTAAGCTTTGTGCTGTGCCAGATCTCATTGACTTTGACCTCGGCAGCATTTAAGAAGGCGGTTATCTCTGAGATATCAAGAATGCCTTTTTCGGTTAACGGCCTTGATGTATCCATTGTTTCGGGAACCGCTTCACCATGTCTAATTAAATAAAGGCTCATTTCGCTCCTAATTTTAAGATATCCATAAAATATTTGGACAATCCGAAACCCAGGAACACAAATAAGATCCCGACTAAATTGTTGAAAAGAACATTTAAGATCGCTAAATTCATTTTACCGTCCCTGATCAGATTAAATGTTTCAAGCCCAAATGTTGAAAAAGTTGTATATGTTCCTACGACCCCGACCAGAAGAAAAATGTTCATTTCGGGTGAAACGGCTGTTTTCTCGAATATTTCGGCAAGAAACCCAATCGTTAAACATCCGGATAGATTAATAAAAAGGGTTCCCCACGGGAACACGGGACCGAACGCATCTCGAAAAAGAGCCGATAGCACATACCTTAGAATAGCGCCAAGCGCTCCGCCGACAGCAACATAAGAGAGTTTAATCATCATTATTTCTTATGGATCTTCAGCCTATAATGCTTTTTCAGATGAAGTTTTCCTTTAAATTTTTTATGTTTCGCTTCGGCGGCAATTATAAACGCATTTCCGAAGAACATAACCATGACCAACAAAGCCAATATCCTTTTCATAGAAACCTCCTTAAGGTCTTTGCAATTCAAGATAGATAATTTTTAATATTGCGACAATAGGCGCCGCAAAGAACAAACCCCATAGTCCGAAAAGTTCCCCCAATATCAACACAGACATAACAACCGTCAACGGATGCAGGTTGAGTTTATCGCCAAGTACTTTCGGGATAAAGATGGCAATCATTAAGATATTAAGCGCTACAAAAAATATAAGAACATACAAGGCCAAGACGGGGGAACCGATAAGCGCGACAATTATCGCTGGAGCGGCGCCTATGAACGGTCCGATGTTTGGGATCACTTGCGAAATCGCCGCGATCAAACCTAGGATCAAAAAGAAATTTACACCCATAAAACAAAGCGCAAGTCCCGTTGCAACCCCTACCACCGCGCAAAGGATAAGCTGGCCTGTCACATAATTTTTTAGGACATCGTCTATCTGCCTTAATATCTTGAGAGCGGCTTCCCTATGGTCTTCCGGTATGAACTTCACGATTCCTTTTGCAAGGTCTTTTTCGTCTTTCAATAAAAAGAAAATAATTATCGGCATGATTATTATATAAATAAACCTTGAAAATAATGCGATGAGGCTATTAGCCGATCGCTCCAAGAACAATGTGAAATAGGAAAATGTCCCTTGGAGCGCGTTTGAAAGCGCCAAATTGACCTCTTGAGGCATTCTAACGCCACGATACCACCTCTGGATATCGGATGCCGCGGATTTTGCCTGCGCGATATATTTGGGGGCGTTCGAAACAAATATCCCCGACTCTTCGATAAACGGCGGGAGAATGAACTGAAGGAGGACGCCGACAATTATAATAAATAGCATAAATGAGATGAATATTGAAATTATCCGGTTAAGCCCCAACCCTTTTGGCCTCTTATGCGATAAAAAATTAACGATCGGGTCCAAAAGATAGAAAATCGCTATCGAAATAATGATCGGAAAAAGGACATTTCTTATAAAAAACAAGAAAACGCAGAATAAAACAAGGAAAACGATCCTAGTGATTTGATTTTTACTCATGGGAGAATTATACATTATTCAATGAAAGAAGAAAAGGCAATTAGAAAAGCTTCGCCTGTTCCGCGCATCCGAGCCTCTTGTCGCGTAGCCGAGCCTCTTAGGCTCGGCCGTATCGACTATGATTGCAGAGGCTAAGAGCCCCTGCTACGCGTTTTTGAACACTTTGCCTTTTCCCGATTAAATATCTAATTCCAATGCTTCGTCTTTTTCTTTAAAAGCTTTCTCTCTAGGATTTGTCTTGTACAAATAAAAGAACATTTTTACGGTCGTATCGATCACGACGAAGAAAACAAGCGCCATCATGATGAACGAAAGAAGCGCGTTCAGGTTCCCGTTGAATGAATGTTGTGGAATATAATTGTCCAAAATATTTATTACGCCGGCTGAAATTGTCGTCGCCAGCATAAAAAGCATCGGAAAAAAAGTTATCAAGCCGTACCATTTATTCTTGATTATTATCGTTGTTCCTATTGCCAAAGCGGTCGTTGCAAGAAGCTGGTTTGCCACGCCAAACATAGGCCAGATGATAGAGATATCGCCGTTAAACACCAAATATCCCCAAGAAAGCACAACGATAGCGCTCGTAAATATGATGCCGGGAATTCCCGAAAATATTTGCGCCATAGCCTATCATCCTGATATCTTTTTCGTTAGAGACCATCTTTGGCGTTGTTCCCGAAGATATAAGCGCATGGAATCCGGATATCGCGCCGAGAAAGTCATATATAGGAAGCATAATAGAAAGCTGATGTTTTGAAAAAGTGAACATCGGGGCTAATCCCGAATTTTGTACAAAATACCCGAAGAACACGCCTGATAAAAGCAACAAAGCACCAATTAAGTGCGCCGGGAAGAAATCCGAATTGCGCCGCAAGAACAGGACCGATCAATGGCCCGGCGCCGGCGATCGCCGCGAAATGATGCCCAAAAAGGATCCATTTGTTGGTCGGATGATAATCATGCCCGTCGTTTAATTTTTCCGCTGGGGTCTTATTGGTTTGGGAAAGAACTAATACTTTCGCGGCAAGAAATGCGGAATAATACCTATACGCCAGAACAAAAACACATAAAGCGATAATCAATAGACTAAAGAATTAATTGTATCCCTCCAGTTAGGATCCTGCGACTAAATTCACCCTTCGCAGTAGCACTGCTACGGAGAACGGGCGTCGCGGATCCTAAAGTCTAAAAACTATTTCTTGCAATTCTTTGATCAACTCATTCCAATATCGCTTAGTGCCTGCTTCAGGAAAATGCGTTTTAAAATCGGATTCCGGGCTTTGCACCGCAAGCCAAGACGCGAAATGGATAATCCTCATCCCTCTTAAAAGAGGAACAAGCTCTAAAGATCGTCTATCGAAATGCCTAAAGGTTTCATATCCTTTAGTGAACCATTCCAATTCATTATCGCATTTTTCGGGCACATCGGGCAATAACATCCAAACATCTTGTATCGCAGGACCAAAGCTCATATCGTCAAAATCGACAATGAATATGCCCTCCCCCGGCCTGAAGATCAAATTCCCGCGATGGAGATCCCCGTGCAACAAAATAAATCCTTCTTCGGAAAATTTTGGATCTGCGATCGAAATAAATTGTTCAACGACATCAACAAATGCCTTTTGAAAATCGGGAAGTAAAAAATCGGTTTTTAACATCGAATCCAAATGATGTCTCGTTGCGGTTGATGGTCGCCAAGTAATGCGGCTGCTCGATTTATGCATCTCGCCTATTAAATGGATCCTTGCTATTGACCGTCCAAGCTCTTCCCAAACCTCTTTATCGAACTCATCAAGAGCGCGGCCGCCTTTTTTGGGGAAGACAGCATAAGGTATCGAATCGAATACGAAAAGGGTTTTGTTATTAATGATCTGCGGTGGAATAACAGGGATCTCTTTTGCCGATAGTTCTAAGAGGAACTTATGCTCTTCTTCGATCATGTTATATGCCCATCGCCCCTGGCGATAGAACTTTACGATGAATCTTTCTTGGGAGTCATACTTTTCAAGTTCATAAACACGATTGATATAGCTGTTGCGCTGTCGAAGGAGGTTGCTTAATTTTATCCCAAGAGTTTTTTCGACCTCGGTTAAAATGGTGTCGTGGTTAAGAGACTGCCAGACTGATGTTCCCATAGACCAATAATAACAGATTTATTATATTTATTGAAATTGGACAAATATTATTGCGATATTTGCATATGGATATAGGATATCTACGTGGAGTAATTACCCGCACTGGCATGCGGCCGGCACGGATGCGCACTATTCCACAGCACACTTATGGCGGGAGAAATTCACAGGCACATAATATGCTTCTTCAAGATTATATTCGTGAAGGCCATGGGAGAAAGAGAATATTGGATATTGGCATCGGCGCGTCTAATTTCACTCCAGAACTTCGAGCAGTTACAACAAGAGAACTTGCCCAAAAATTCTTGCCATACCCCGATGTGGAAATAATAGGTATAGACCGGGATCTCGGCCTCCTAGAAGTTATGCTATCGAATGGATCCAAAGATTTCCAACCAAGAGGTTTGCCGCCTTTTGTAATGCCGAATCTAAGATATATAGAAGCTGACGCGGCTCAAAACTTGGGAGTGGAGCCTAATTCAGCTGATACCGCGCTATGCTTCAATGTATTCCAACATCTTTCTACAGGTGAAATCGCAGGACTAACCCAACAAGTTTTTTTAGCCTTAAAAATTGGCGGAAAGTTCTATTTTTCCCGCGTGCCGCTTGAGGCATTTCCAGCCTCGCCATCTTGTTTAATTAAAACTGAAAATGACACCTTAACGAGATGGCTTGAAATAATTGTCCCGTCCATCGAATTGAATGCATATCTTTCTTTGGCGCGTTTGTTCTAGGGGGATATTATATTTTATTCTCGCGCTTTTCTCTCTTTAAAGCTCTTTTTTCTTTAAGGGACATTTTTGCGACTTTCTTAATATTTTTGCTGCTGCCTTGTTCTTTGTTTGCCATTGTTGCACCTCCCGAACTATTCATTTTCCGAAGCCACGAACGAAGTGAGGGCGTAGGAGAATGGCTCGTCCAATTCCTTCCCGAACCACCTGTCTGCCGAAGCTTCAGCGAAGGCATATCCCTCTGATTATACCCAACACAATTCATGGGTGCAAGAAGAAGGATTTGGGTAGAATGTAGGCCTAAGAAAAACCGCTCTTTGCCTCCCCCACACCCCCGGCGAAGAGCGGTTTTTATTCTCCTTTCGGTCACTATATTCACTGAACTTTCTAAGAACTATATTAAAGTAGTGAAATTATTGAAGAAAACGCGCGATATATATGTGGGACCGATGATGAGGGTTAATTAATCAGAGGTCTCAATAGTAATAACTAGATATCTTAAAAAGGCAAGCCAAAAAGCTGGTCGAAGTCTAGTGATAAAGTAAAAAAGGAGGGAAAATAATGGTAGCGAGAATAGGTAGTGTGCATCCATCAAATGGTGTGGGCGGAGGGGGAACAGTAAGAACAGCAGAGGCTGGTTGGAGGCGGGCATTTCGTCTTAGGACTGACTTGCAGGACCAAGGATCGCGGGAAAGATTGACGGCAGCTTTAAAACCGGCTTTTACCGCAGCAATAGAGGCCTTTAGGCGTCTCCCTTTAGCCACTAGAATTTCATTTGCTGCAGTATCCCATGATGAAGCATATTTTAAGCCGAGCGTTCTGTCTCAGCTTGGGGCAGATGGGATATATGTTGCTCCCGCGGTTGAAACTGCAGGGAGAGAGATCAAATTCCTTCTGACCAAAGATAATGCCGAACAACTAAAAGCTTGCCTGACAAAAGAGGGTCAGGAGCAAATTGATAATATGGTGAACAGGCAATTTGTCGGCAAAGCCTTTGTCACCCCGACCCAGATCATTCCCGGGAAAGTTGCGGATTTCTTTGCTTTCTTTGGGAAAACCGATTCCGCAGTTATTGCTAAGGTTGAAGACCTGGCAGCTAAAGGTAAGGCCACCAAGATCCTCAACAACCTCTACATGTCTTCTCGTGTGATGGCGGCTTATATTGATCGTTTTTATGCCGATCCTGAAAAAAACGCGGGAATGAGGGAAATGACCGTAAAACTGCAGGAAGAGGGTGTGGCTGATTCAGTGCTGGTGATAGCGGCACTGGATTTGGGCTTAATTTCGCAGGACACGAGGTATGTCAGTATGCACGAGGCCTGGGCCACCCATAATGGCTGGGATTCTCAAGCCGCGATAAATTTTGCCGATCTGCCACGGGATTCCCAATCAAAAGATGAAACCATCTTGGATACCCATATGGGCATACGCGGGCAACTTTTGCCGTTGATTGATGCGGTTAAGGTGGTAATAACAGAAGAAGCTTAATAGTTACTATTCAAATTTAGGGGGATCATTTTCTTGATCCCCTTATTTTTTAATTTGGATTCGATTTATTTTTCAGAAAAAGGGTGAAATTAAGGTTAGCGGGCGCATTCATTGCCCCCCCCCCCCACTATAATTGCGCCCGCTATAAATATTATAAATGGCAAGAAATATCGGCATTTTTAGTGAAATCTTTCAAAATAAATGCGGATAATAATTTGAGAGAACATAGCATAGCCCGAAGCCTATATTAAGACAAAAAAATAAGGAAAAGGATCATGGTTAATCAAATTAATAATAACGACCGGCCAGTAATGATAGCCCAAGAAGGGTTGCCTGGAGCAAATCAGCGATCCTTAACAATCAGCGAACGATTAAATTTAATTGAGAATGATCTGTTAAAATCTTACGAATCTTCCCCGACTGAAGCTGAAGCTCTTTTAAATAAATCAGCTAAAGCGGCAATGCAAGTTCTTATGATTTTCTATAATAAGGAAACCGAAGATATCCCTGCTCAAGCATTAAAAGCAGTCATTTTATTGGTAAAATGTTTGAATGCTCTTGCCCAATTAACCGATGCTTCGCAAGACAGAGAATCCGCGTTGGCCGTTATTCTAACCATAATTAATGGCGACTACGATCGATCGCAAATAAAAACCACTGATTCCTCGGCTATTTTGATTATTACCCTTTTTCGAATTCTTCAATTCACGAAAGCCCATAGAAATAATCTTATTGGCTCTGATTTTTTCAAATCCATGGGTAAATATCAGCTCTGGTTAGAGCAAATTGACTCTTTAACCGGGCTCAAAAAGAATGCTGCGGCCGAAATTCTTTATTCCACGATCCAAAAGGAAACTGGCGAAATAAAGCTTGATGAATTTCAAAGTAAATTAATGGCGTGCATTCATTCAAAAATGGGATCCCATTATTTATGGGAAAAGAAAGATGACAACAAGGCCGAAATAGCTTTTAAAAAATCATTTAAGCTCACAGGCCCTTTTAAGCGCGATTCTTGGATGGCAGGAGTGGATCGAGAGAACCATTTTGGCCTGGCTCAAATTTATTTGAATAAGGGCCAAGATGGTCTTGCTTTAAAAGAATATCAACTAATTATTGATTCGATCTCTAGCGCCCATTCTTCCAATTAGGGAATACGCGTTCATCTTGCGAAAGTTTATTTCGAGTTGATAAAATTTTATGCGGCCAAGGGAAAACCCTTCAAAGAAATATCCGATAATTACAAAAAAGCGATGCAAGCTCTCCAGTTAAGCGGGAATACTGCTCAAGCCCGCATCTTAAGGGCTCAAATATTTTTTGAAATTGGAAATCATTTCAACTATCTCAAGCAAGAACCGGAGAGAGCGATTTTCTTTTACCAACAAGGGCTAACATCCCTAGATGGTTTAAAAGATGAATTCAGCAAGAAGCTGGCAATTTGGTTCAAGATAGGAATTGCTCGTGGCCAATTATCCCAAGGAAAATTTGAGAAGGGCAAAACATCACTCGACAATATTAAAAAAGAAGCCGGCGCAACCGAACTCTCTTCCACAGAAATTTCCGATCAGATTGATGATCTCTATGTTCAAGTGAGAGATACGGAAAATTCAAGCCAACTTAGTTTTGAAAATCGATTCGTTCGGGCACAATATCTAAATTATCCGGTTAATCGCGGCTATGAGCAAATCTTTGGATTTAAGCTCAATCGAATTCCTTATTTTGAACTTTTCGGCGAATATACTCACAGCGCTTTATCACGAACTGTAAATGTCGATAAATATCAAGGCGAAGATTTGCCAGGAATGGAAAGCTCTGCAGGACATTTTATTAATTTAGGTGCTAAATTTTCCGTCGGCTCAAGTGGATTTAATTTCCACATAAGCCCGGCTTTATTAGCTAACATTTTCTCCTGTAACCAATGGGATTATTCGTTCAGCAAAGATCATTCCTCTCTTTACAACCGCCGCTCTCAAGCTTTCAGTTTTGTTTCTATTAACATAGGAGGGGAAAGCGGCTTGAGTTATACCTGGCAAGTTGGAAAAGGAAGCGGTTTCTCACTAGGAGTAAATGGAGGAGTTCATGGCCTTTCTAGAAATGATCCAAATGCTTTAGTAGAAGGCAACCGATTATCGCTTGCGTCACGTTTAAAAACTGCTGGGACTGAGGCTAATCGAACCGCCCTACAGACCCAGATCAAGGATCTTGATTCAATCAGTTCTAAACCGCTTTTTTCTTGGTTCGTTCAGCCGAATTTGGGTTTTTCCTTTGCTCCAGTTCATGCCAATAATTTTTCCTTAAGTAATATATCCCTTAATATCGGGGGGGAAGTGGGGAATGACCCTATTGGGGGCACAGTCCAAGGCTTCTGGCCTGAATACAAAGACGATAATGGAAAGAGAACTGCAATCGATTTTTCGCGCCATGCTTTCACTTTTAATCTCTCCTCAACCTTAAACTTTGGAGAAACCAGGGGGATTAGAATTCCGATTTCTTTATATGGCGAGATAGGGAATTACAGATTTCTGGGGGCGCAGGCAGGTTTACAGTTTTTTCTTGGGCCAATTGACCTGAAGCTATTATACAAATTCGGCAAATACTCTGATTCTGTAGTTAATGCTGATAATCACTCAGCGGTATTAGAATTTAACTTTTAATTTAATTCGGACACCTAATTCTTGCTTCGTTTCCCCGGCCGATAAACCACCAGTGGATTTGTTTTATAAATGGATATTCCGAAACCAACCGATAAGTTTCCCGAATAAAGCCAATTTTTTCGCCCTCCGACCAATCAATCAGTTTATTATTGACATAGTCGTAATTGCCGATGGAATATTCAAAAAAAGCAAACGGTTTATTCCCGCCTACAGCTGTCCAAAGTTTATTCGCATCATCAAACGCCGCCTTGGGACCTTTGTCCTTAGTTGGATAGTAATTCATGCCGATGATATCGCATTGCCGCAAGCCTTCGATATAGTCCGCTCCGGTTTTACATTGCTTATTTAGGTGTCGATCGTCAAATCCGGCAGCCAGAGCAATCCCAAGCAAAATATTTTTCGCCCCGGCCTTATCACAGCTTTTCTTAATAATCTTCATCTGCCGGTTAAATATTCCTGGATCAATGAAACAATCTCGGGTCGCCCCGTCCTCCCATGCCGGCCAATCACCCTGAATATCCCAGGCCAATATCAATATCGCTTGTTTGATTTTCATTTTTTTTAAGTCATTATTGAATTTGCGGAAAAATTTCTCTATCCCATCAGGTTTAACGGTCTCAAAATTATGGAGAAAGAGTCCGATTGTGGGTGCCAATTTAAGATCGGCTATTTCTTTGGTAACCCTCAACAGTTCCGGATAATCAATTGAATATTTACCTCGATGTTTTTCGTCAACATAGCAGGGTTTAACCAGTTTGCCTTTCTTGTTAATCGTCGCATAAAATTCAGGATGGGCCGTTTTAAGCTTAAGTCCCCAGGCTAAAAAATCCGCTGGTCTTCCCGGAGAACCGGAACCATTCCAATAAGTGGTATCCTAACTTCCGACAATGAAATCAGCGGGCATATTTACGGTTTCCTTAGACAAAACGCTCCAAGCATCAGAAGTTGCGGAAGAAGCTAAAGCCGGAATAGCTAAAAAATATATGACAATCGACCAGAGAATAAAATAATACATTCTTTTCATTTTGTTAATTTTATCATAATTAAACAAACTTTAAAAAAGGTTTCTCAGATTAAAAGCGATATTTCTTAAAAAGTTTTTAAACCCAACAAACCGGTGAATTCCCCAGAGGATGCTAAAAAGCTGGTACTCTGGATAAAAATCCATATAAAACCCGGATGAAATATTTTCGGTCATTTTCACTCCCATAAATGCCATTAAGGCCAAGGTTCCGACAATCTCAAAATTTCCAAAGTCACCCACTGCTGCATGCTTTTTTCTTGGCGTTGCTTTATACAGCTGATCAGATTCTCTTTTAAATAAGACTTTTGCTGAGTGAAAAAGACCTCTTAAATAGTAGAAATTCATGAAAAAACTTATCGACAATCCATCAATCAGGTTCTTGAAGGAATATTTTGTTGAAGAAGTAATAACATGAAAATATGTTGTTAAATAAAGAAAAAATGGAATCGTTTCAATCTCGAAATATTCATGATGAAGGGGCGATTCCAAAAGAAAGGTTGCCGTAACCGCGACCGGCAGAATATTTAATCCCAATACATAATTAAATCTTAATGCGACTTCTTTCGCGTCTATAGCTGAATAAACCCCATTTGCAATATCCCGATACAATATTCTTGCGATTCTTAATCCTCCCGAAGCCCACCGGGTTCTCTGAACCTCCAGAGCTTTCATGTTCATCGGACTAAAGGTTTGGCATTGATCTTCCGGTGAAGTAATAATTTCGTAGCCGTTTCTCCTTAGTTTGAGACTGTTTTCCACGTCTTCAATAAGGGTTTCAGCTAGAAAATCACCTTTCTTTTTCATCGCTTCATAGCGCCAAGTCCCGTTGAATCCAAGCCAAAAACCGCTGGAATAAGCCGTCATACCGATTGAGACTGGCAGGAACCAGAACGAATGGATTGCAGACGCAGACGCAATATTGGTTGGCTCCGGCGATGGCAGTAAATACGGCGACTGAATTAGGCCTACAGATTGATTTTCCTCTTTTTCCATATAGACTATTTTTCTTACTAAATAATCCGGTTTTGCAATTGTATCGGAATCAAAAGTTGAGACATATTGCGGCGCCGGGGTATGCTCCCCAATTGGTGAGGACACCAGAATTGTTCTCCCTTCTTCGTCTGTTGCCATTGCCCATGTTCCACCCAAAAGCGAAGTATAGGCGGTAAGATTCCTAGCTTTTGTTTTTTCCTGTTCCAGATTTGCGTATTTTGTCCTAAGAAAGATGTCCAAATCGGCATTAAATATTCGGGAGCACTCAAGATACATTTCTTCAATCTCTGAATTACTGTTTACCCCGCGCATTGCCATGTAACACTCCTGTGCCCTGGAAGCATAATATTCGGACTGCCTTTGGAAAGTATGTTCAATCAAGTACTGATCAGTCGGATAAGATGAAGTAGAATTCTGAATTTCTATAGCTTTTCTCGAAAACCATTTGCTAACTGATAGGTAAACGGCGCTCAGCACCCGGAATTCTTCGCCCAGATCAACATGATCAAATGTTTTTCTTCGATTAAAGCCATCGACCGCTTTCATTGTTTCATCATGGCAAACGGCTAATTCTCTTTTTATTTCTCTAATCAGTTCTAATGTTTGTTCTGTGTTATCCAGAACCTCGGGATTACTTCTGTGGACATCGTTTCCCAGAAGAAGCACAACTTTTTTATTTCCGTAAGTCTGTAAGCAATGACTGTAAAGAGAGCGTCTTAATAATTCAGGGTCTTCCATATGAGAAGGTATTATCGTCAGTGACATTGGTTGGTTTTCAGCAGATTTCAACCTATGCACTTCAGTCGCGGTAGCTTCGGTAAAATTACTTTCCAAAGCATAACTTTTTAGTCTTGAAGTGTGGAAAACGAAAATTTGCGATAAAAAATAAAAGTTTGGCATACACCATGCCATTTCCAACAATGACCGCAGGAGACTAACATCCCCGAAGTTACTAACCATTTCAAACGCGATAAAAGCATTGCTGAAAAGAGACGCTGTCGCAGTTGCCCAAAAAAGTCCGCGAGCCCGAAAGTATTCCTTGCCTAAATAGGGATTTTTCTCTTTTATTTTACCATCTAATACTGCGCTTATTTCACCTAAGTTTTTCGAGGCAACTTTTATACCTTCCCTGGGAATAAACTCCATCACCGGCAATGGACCACAATCTATTATGCCTTTATCTACGGCTATGCCATTGGGCATAATGGTAATCGGCTTATCTGAATACCTTGCGACTTCAAAGACATTATGTGCCAACCGCGAAGTGCCTACCAATCTTGGATTTCCGCCCAAGCAGGCTCTCATAATATTTACCGCTCCAACCGCGGTATTTGTCAGCCTAGAAACGACCGTGTTTCGGCTGAAACCTGATGTTGCGATATTATGATAAGTCCCGCTTACATTTGATAATCCATTAAACATGATTTTCCCTCATCTTAATCTCACTTGCGGTTCTAGTATTTCCAACGACCGATCGGCTATGATTTGAAAAACATGATCAACAGACTTAAGCTGAGTATGTCTTTGACTTTTTGGAACTACTAAGTATGTTGGATCAAGTAGGCTGATTAGGTCCCCGTAGGATTTTTCGAATTGGATCACTGGAACACTTTGCGTTGTTCCATCACCAAGAGATTCCTGAACATACTTCAAAACAACGTTGATTGGTATTTTTTCAGCCAAAGCTGCCACTGCTTCATTTATTCTAGTTTGTTCAGTTTGATTGCTATGCGAGGCAGAAACCATCTCTGATTCAGTGATTCCAACTAAACTTAAAAGCACCCTAATTTCCATCCAGGTGGTAATTGGATTGAAGTACGGATTTTGGAGTGGAATGGCCCTTTCTCGAAAACTGAAGTCTTCCAAAATAGCAACCATGTCATGTATTCTATAAGGGCCGCCTCCGCGATCAAAAAGCCTGGGAACAACTTCAGCGGTACTTCCCCGGTCATATTGAGCGTGGAGAGCTAGGATTGCCGGATCAATAGTGGCTAATAGATTATCATTGCAAGAAACCATCATTCTTCCCACCCCGCGCTCAATCAATCTGCCTAAAGTGAAATTGGATATAATTGAAAGGAACGAAAAGAGATGACCAGGTGAAGCCAGCTCAACAGATTTTTCCACTCCTTGCGATAAATAAATACTTCCTTCTCCTTGTTCCTTTGACTGACCCTTTAAAGCTTCTCTTTTCCTTCTGATAGCTTCCTCTCCCAGCACAGAAATATTTCCTTCTCTGAGATATTCAAACCAGTAATCCAGATCTCCGACTGTTGGGACAAGCTTGTGAGTAACCGCATGGGTGCAACAATAAACGTCTTTCGGTGGAAATCCAAAATAACCTTCTCTTTGTAGTATTTTTTCAGTTCTTTCGTGAGTAAAAAAGCCATTCAAAAAAATGGGTAGAATAAGGCTCCCGTAAGCTTCCCGCGCATAAGCCGCATTTCCCAATTTTAATTCAATTGGAGACCGATATTTGCCATGCAGATCAAACAAAGGACTAAACCCTTTTGCTACATTACCGCCGAAACGCGAGCTTTCACCACCGTTGAGAATAACAAAAGCAAGGGGATTCCTTAAAAGAGCAAGTCCTGCCATGAATTGAGCTGCATATTCCTCCGACCCAATTAATGGAGCAAGCTTAACTTGTCCCCCCTCATCTGGGTCAACTGCTTGCACTTCTGCCGACTCAATTCTGACATTTGTTTTTAGTGATAATTCTCTGGCTTGATACATCCTTTGGAGTTGTCTAAATGTGGCCTCGTCATATCCATATCTAACTTTTAGGTCTTCTACCATTTGAGCACCAGAATCTTCTGAAAGAGGAAGGGCAACGACCTTGTGCCATGAACCAACTATTCTTTCAACATCTACTCTGTTATGAACTTGGACTTGCGCGCCCTCTTTATTAACCGTGAAGCAATAAACCCGAGGACCGGAAGGGAAGGACATTTGACCCGATAGATCATGTTGAGCTTGTTCAGATATCCCCAAAAAAGATTCCTCAAACTCCGCTTTCCTTTTCGGATTAACAAAAAAAATTCCTCCCGCTCCAGCCCTTCCGCCAGTCGAATCATATCCCCAGAGATCTACCCTAAATATTGCTTTTAGCCGCTGATAAACTAATTGGTGATACGCGTTATTTGAGAGAGGGCTGATTATTGTGCGGTCAACAAAATCGGCCGCTTCCAATTCACCAAGTTTTTCCGCGTCTCCTTTTAATAAGGCCAAATATATCTCATCAAATCTTGCTTCTGTTCTTAATCGGGCATCCCATGCCGGTTCAGCCCTTAAGAAATATTGCTCCGAAATCAACCTCAACACCGGACCGACATCTACCCCTGTTCCGCCGTTTACCAAAACCAAGGAATCTATAATTCTTTTAATAACACTATCTTCTAAATTAAGCGGTTCATACCTTGGCAGTAAGGATCCTTTACTGTCAGGGTCAAGTATTGGATCCGCCGATTGTCCAAGAATTCGTTTGAAGCCCCCCCACATTCCTCCGTAATCTTGCCATCCGCCTCCGCTGCCACCCACCCATTCCGCATAAATGCAGCGGGAAGCCGCTTCCACTTTTTCTTTTTCACTGACCGTTGGAATACCCGGATCGCTTTGTCCTGAAAAGCGGAGGAGTCCAATAATTAGCGCCGCCAATAAATTAGTGCTAACCGCGAGTCCGGATCCCCGAGGAATATCTGTGACTGATGAAACAACTTCAAACCCCTTATAACTAACGTTTTGCGACATAAACGTTTTAAGCAAAGTAAGAAGCGGCACCTCGCTTTCCTTGTTTTTTAGCGCGGGCGGAACAATTCCACTGGCAACAATTGCCGCTTTCAATAATGACAGCTCATCGTTTTGCATATCAAACAAATCGTTTAAATCTGTTACCAATTTTGTCCGTCCAAGGTCAAGAGAAGTAATACGAATTCCTTCTTCTTTAATTGGTTTCACTATTACTTTGATTGGTGGTGCGCTTGATACGCTATTGTCACTACGCATATTTATAGAAATATTAATACACCGGGCTTTCGAAGGCCGATCCATTGCCAGGAAAAATATGTCCGAACCGACAGAGCTAGTGAGTTCGATTCTAACGGGCATGTTAATTTCTTCCGCATGCTCAGCATAAAAATCTGGGTTGCGCAAACGATATCTTCCCAATTCTTGAAAATCACGGAATTGGGGCGTTCTAGCTGCGATACTTTTTAATACCAGATCTTTCGCTAGTTGATATGCAATCCCGAAATAAGCCATACCAACTGCTCTTAGCGTTGCTTCCGGATATTGGCTTGAAAGAATTTCGTTTTTTTCGTGCCAATTGATAATTACACGAAAGTTTCGCTGCTCAATTGCTTTAGATATTTCGAACGGAACCGTTCCGACGCTTAATAATCCAGATTGATCCGGCAAGTAATGATCAAACAATCTCCCCAATAACATTGCCGCGCGAATTCGATGGAAATTATTATCAGTTGTTCTGAAGAAGCCCGAAAGATCTCTCGCTTGATCCATAAGCTCTGGCCGATTTAATCTCTTAAATAATCTTTGTTCTGTGGTATCTGCCAATCCGGACGCTCCTCTAACAACCGCAACCGAATTAATCGCTCCTCTGCGGTAAGCAATATCAGCCGGTGCGACACCCACTCCTCCATGCAGCCTGGCCAGCTCGTTTACTACTAAAGAAATTCTACTCGGCATTCGCTTCTTCCCCTTGTGCTAATGCAGTCAAAATTAAGCTAAGTGCAATTCTTTGACCGTCTTCCGCTCTGGTATAACTCCTAAAGCATCCTTCATCGGGAACAAGGAAAGCAAGTTCTTTCATTGGTTCTCTTCCAATAACTCCTCCATCGCCAAAACCCAGCAGCCCAATTCGTCTCGCTTGTGGAAAACTTCGGAACGCGTGTGCGATGTTTTCAGAATTTCCGCTCGCGCTCATACCAAAGAGAACATCTCCCTTGGCAACCCCCAGTTTAGAGAGCATGTTCGCAAATCCTTCTTTTTTGTATCTGCCCTGACTGATGCTGAGCGTGATTGCTTCTACGAATGCAGTTAGATCAACGATATTCCGATATGCTTTTGGCCGATCCCGAAAAGCATGCCTAAGACCTTCGGTTAAATAGGAAGAAAACGTGGTGCAAGCGCCGTTTCCAAAAGAAAACAACGAATGGCCGGAAAATACTTGTGCCCTAATTAGGGAAGCTATTTGAGACAATATATCCAAACTAAACTGATCCTGCTCAAGCGACCGAAGCAACAATTCCCAGTACCCAGATAACGATCTGGCACCCAAATCATGGAAAGTTGAATCTAATTCAAAAGCCTGATTCACCCCTAAGTAATGCATAATCACTTGAGCCACATCCCTGGCAGTCGATGAACTTTCAGAATCAATACGGACAAAACAATGCGTCCGTTCAATCGGTTGCGCGCTCCTACCAATAAGCAGATTTATTCCATTGTGATCATAATTGTACGCAAAAGCTTCTTCCAATACCGGGTTAGGACCATCCAAGTGGAATCCAACGAGCAAATCATGATTTCCAAAACCCCTGAGATGCAAAAATCGGGACAAAAGATCTTCGCTCGGATAATCATTTCCAAATGCCGTAATCGTCGAGCTTCCTAGGCTGACTATTTTGAGTTGTGCGGATTTTATCCAATCAACTTGCGCGTGAGAAGCTAGTGAAAAATCGGCTCCCGTTCCGAAAACAACGACATCATTCCCTTGTCTCCTTGAAGTTCTCATTAAACTTGAACAAGCATGCACGTCTTGTTTGCCCGCAAGTACCACTCTTCCCGCGGTCTGGGTAACAGACTTTAGATACCTGTCCATTTTCCCAACCATCATTCCATTCATTCTAACCGCCTCCTTGAGCAAGTGAAAACATCAAACTTATTTCTCCAAGAGAAATTACTGAAAAATCCGGAATATATTTCACGTATTTGAATGGAGTTGTGTCTAACCTTGTTTGCTCCAACATTGTTCCGACTACGATACACTTAAGGCCGGCTCGGTTTTGTGCTTCAATTCCAATTAATGAATCTTCAAATCCGAAACAATCGTATGAAAAAAGCCCGATTGCGCCGCAAGCTTTTGCATATATTTCCGGATCCGGCTTAGGTTTAGCCACCTGCGAAACATCAATTACCGCGGTAAAGCCTGCGCGGATGCCTAATGACCCTAACACAAATTCTGCTTCATTTTTCGAAGAAGATGTAGCTAATGCGATCGGCACTCCGCTACTTCTGATTGATTCAAAAAAATTATGAAATCCGGGAACAACAATTTTTAATATTTGAGATCGAAGTAGTTCTTCATAAATTCGATTTTTTTCCTGGCAGATTGCCGCCATTTTGTGATCAGGTATCTGGGATTGAAAAAGGAGCCTGGCCGAATCAGGACTGGCTGTACCGAAAACATCCCGCGTATAATCTAATTGCCAATTCCATTGTAATGAATGGACAGTTGCAATTCCTCTCCATGCGGCTTCATGAACCGGACAGGTGTGGATGATTACTCCGTCCATATCAAAGACAATGCCGAAACGATGGCCTGCTCTGCTTACTAAATGATTTTTTTAGGATGTGGCATCCTTCCCGATTTTGTTAAAACGATAGAAGATAAAAATTAAAAATCGCTCTTCGCAGGGGGTGTGGGGGAGGCGAAGAGCGATTTTCGGAAGCCCTACATTCTACCGAGATTCTTCTTCTTGCACCCATGAATAGTGTTGGGTATAATCAGAGGAATGGTTCGGGAAGGAATTGGACGAGCCATTTTAATTGCGCAGCGAACCATCGCTGGCGGGGTTGGGCGGCTTGTCGCTGCGCAATTAAAATGGAGAGGGAAGGATTTGAACCTTCGAACCCGTTAGGGACCTGATTTACAGTCAGGGGCATTTGGCCACTTTGCTACCTCTCCTCGCTATGCTCGGAATGACCAAATCCCAATTTCCAAATCCCAACAATGAATTAATTATATCTATAATTATCGCGAAGCGAAACAATGTTGGTCATTGGTCATTGGTCATTGATGATTATACCAGAGATTTCCGCTGGCGCACAACCTCGTACATCGCGATAGCAGAGGAGACTGAAACATTCAACGACCCGATCTTGCCATGCATCGGGATCTTGACCAAGAAATCACAATTCTCTTTGACTAATCTTGAAAGCCCGTTCCCTTCACTGCCTAGAACTAAACCAACTGCCGTTTTGAAATCGGCTTTTGTGATCTCTGTCGTTGCCTCTCCGTCCAACCCGAACATCCAAACCCTGTTGTCTTTCAGATTTTTCATGGCATCATTCAAATTTGTAACCCTCGCGATCGGAACATGCTCGACCGCGCCCGCGGATGTCTTCGCAACCGTTTCGTTTGGAGATGCCGCCCGATGTTTTGAGATAACAACACCATGCGCACCCGCCGCGTCAACTGTCCTTAATATAGCGCCCAAATTCTGTGGATCCTCTACCCCATCAAGTAAAACAATAAAAGGAAGTTCATTTTTTGATTTGGCAATTTCAAGTAGATCTTCGACTTCGACGAATTTTGCGGCAGAAACAAAAGCGACAACACCTTGATGCTTGGTATCTTTTGCACCTCTATCTAAAACGCTTCTGTCAACAAATTCGTAAAGAACACCTTTGCTTTTTGCGAGGTCAATTATTTCTTCGGTTCCGTGTGAAGTCTTTGAAAGCAGTATTTTATTGATCGATCGCCCTGACTTTAACGCCTCAAGCACGGGATTGCGGCCCGCGATGAAATCGGCCATTACAAAATTTCGCCTAAAGCTTTTTCGAAAATAAATAGCGCATGGTCGATCTCGTCTTTCTTGATGATAAGCGGCGGGATAAAACGAATTACAGTTCCATCCCCACCCGTCGATATGAGAATTAGTCCTTCCCTTAAACAAATGTTCAATATTTTTTTGACAATCTCATTGTCTTGAAAATCAACGCCTATCATAAGCCCCATTCCACGGACTTCCTTTATCCTTGAATAACTCTTCTGCATGGCTTTTAGCCGTTTTATAATATATTTCCCGAGCTTATCGGCCTTCGCAACTAGCCCTTTTTCTTGAATAACCGTTAATGTAGCAATAGCAGCGGCACAGCTTACGGGATTCCCTCCGAATGTCGAACCATGCGCTCCAGGCGTCCACTTTGCCATAATTTCTTTTTTTGCGGCACAAACTCCAAGCGGAAATCCGGATGCAATGCCTTTGGCCAATGCCATAATATCAGGGGCCACTTCAAAATAATTCGCGGCAAACCAATGCCCTGTCCGCCCAATTCCAGTTTGAACTTCATCAAAGATCAATAAACAATTATATTTATTGCATAAAGCCCGCAATCCCTTCATAAATTGTTTTTCTACGACAATATATCCGCCTTCGCCCAAGATCGGTTCAATTATTACTCCTCCGATCTGGTGGTTTTTCATGATCTCTTCAACAGCGTTCAGGTCAAAAGCGGAAATATAAACCTCCGGAAGCAATGGCTCGTAGCCCTCGCGATATTTTATTTTAGAAGTTGTAACAGATAATGCGCCAAGCGTCCTCCCATGGAAAGCGCCTTGAAAAGCAATGATGCCCTGCTTTTTCGCTGCGTATTTTGCGAGTTTGATAGCAGCCTCCACGGCTTCAGATCCGCTTTGGCAGCAAAATATTTGCGAATCGGTTATCGGCAATATTTTCCGTAACTCTTCGCCCAATTTAATGTATGGCTCATACAGGGCAACGCCGATGCAAATATGGATCAGTTTTTTTGTCTGTTCAACTGCCGCTCGAACAACTTTTGGGTGGCAGTGTCCGGTCGAACAAGTTGCGATACCCGATGAAAAATCGAGATATTCTTTGCCATTCATATCGTAAAGATTACAGCCCTTGCCGGATACGATCTCCAGATCTTCAAAATATCGCCCTAAGACTGGTGAAACATACTCTTTGAAACCATCTAGCAATGTCATAAAAAATATTATACATCAAGTTGAAGCACTGTTAAATAGCTGATAAAATGACCAATAACCAATGACAAATACCCTCACCCATCTTTTCCATTTTTGGACGCATAAATCCATTCCACCCTCTCCCTATGGGAGAGGGGTTAGCTACTTTAAGTTTTCACGGCTGAAAAAACCGGGTGAGGGAAGAAATAACTGGGTGAGAGTTGTTGCTATTTTCGGATTTTGGATTTTGTTTTTGGGATTTTCTGCATCATACGCAGAGTACGTTCCAGGCGAGATAATTGTTAAATTCAAAAGCGCTTCGGCATCAAAGGCGATTTCGATCAAATCATCGGCTGTTTCAGAAAAACTGGCAAAGATAAAAGCGATCAGGATCGAAAGGGCCTTTCCCAGAGAAAGACAGCCGCGCGCGCCCATTAAAATGATGTCTGGAAAACAAGTTAGGATCCCGGACTTGACTTTGATCAACAGGATCTTTATCCCAAAAGATGCGGATATTTCTACAGCGATCAAAGAATTAAGAGCCTTGCCCGAAATCGAATACGCTGAACCAAACTATATTTATCATGCTTTTTTAACTCCTAACGACCAGTATTTTTCGCTCCAGTACGGATTGGCAAAAATAAGCTGTGAAGCCGGATGGGACGCAACCACAGGCACATCGGAAGTTATAGTCGGCATTGTAGACACAGGCGTTAATTACAACCATGCCGATCTTGCGGGAAAAATAATATTAGGGTACGATTACTCAAATTCCGACAGTGACCCCATGGATGATAACGGCCACGGCACCCATTTGGCTGGGATCATTGGCGCATCAACGAATAATTCGGTCGGCATCGCAGGAGTTAATTGGAATGTAAAAATATTGGCGGTGAAATCTTTGGATTCCGGGGGATCTGGAACATCGCTTGGCGTCGCCCGCGGCATTAACTATGCGGCCAATAATTCAGCGGAAGTCGTTAATATGAGCTTTGGCCAGCCTGTCGACGACGCAACTATCAAAGACTCGATAATCTCGGCGTACGGGAAAGGATGCGTACTTGTTGCCGCCGCCGGGAATGATGACGTGAACACTCCCGAATATCCCGCGGCCTATAATGATTATGTGATCGCAGTTGGATCAACTGACCAAAATGACGCAAAATCCGAATGGGGAACAAATCCTAATACTGGCGCTCTTCAAGGATCAAACTACGGGACATGGGTTGATGTTTGTGCTCCAGGCACACTTATCTGGAGCACTTGGCATACGGGATCATATCTGCAAAAGAACGGCACTTCGATGGCAACCCCGCATGTAGCGGCGCTCGCTTCCCTAATATTATCGCAAGACCAGACGTTCACCCAATCTGAAGTGAGAAGCAGGATCGAAAATTCCTGCGATAATATTGATTCGGCTAATCCAAGCTACGTCGGCCTTTTGGGCCGCGGAAGGATAAACGTCGCTAAAGCTTTGGGGCTTCCGATCGCGAAAATAACATCTCCTTCCAGCGCATCTTATGTCAGCGGCACGATAGAGGTCAGCGGAAGCGCCACAAGCGCCATCCTCTTGAATTATGAGGTGCAGGTAGGAACCGGGTATCCCGCAACTTTGTACCAGACATTGGCTGCCGGGACTTCGGCCATAAGCCAAGGGACCCTTTGCTCGTTTAATACAAAGATCAAAAGCGACGGGATCCATACCTTAAAACTGATCTGCAGAAGCACAAACGCTCTTACGTCAGAAACAACAACAAAAATCACAATAGATAATACTGGCCCAATTGCTGTGATAACTTCCCCCGCCGATTCGGCTGTAGTAAGCGGAACAGTTGAAATAATCGGAACCGCATCAGACACAAACCTCGCATACTATGCTCTATCCTATGCAAAAGATTCCGATTATACCCAAATAACAAGCTCCGCAACGTCTGTTGCAAGCTCAACACTCGGGCTTTGGAACACTAAAGGGCTAAGCGGCCCATATAAATTAAAACTGGCGGCGGAAGACGCGGCCGGCCATCAAACGACCAAGGTCATAAACCTCGAGATATCGGCGCAGGACAGCTCCGAGCAAAAAGCGGCTCCCGGCCTTATTAAATCAACGCCAAACCCGTTCAATCCGGTTTCGCAATCGACAACATATTTTTCATATACGCTTTCGAGCAATTCGCCGATAATTATTTACCTTTTCAACATGAATGGAGAATTAATATGCACAAAAAGTTATGCCAGCGGCGACAATGGCGGGAAAGCCGGGAACAATTTGGCGCCATGGAACGGGCGCGATTCTTACGGCCAGATAGTATCAACCGGAGTTTACTTCTACAAAATACTCGATGCCACAGGCGGTAGAAAAACCCCCATAGGATCAGGGCGCGTTATAGTCATCAGATGATCAGAAATTAAGGGTCCCTTCAAAAGTCAAAAGGTACGCTGAAAGGTTGTCCATAGGATTTACCCTGTTCTCAAACTTTACAAGCTTATAGGCCGCAGTAAGCAATAGTGAATTGAGAACAGGATTTTCCTGGGGAACATTAAAGTTCAAGCTGAAGGTATTCGTGGTTTTCAGGTAATCAATATTTGGAAGCACGCCGCCAGCCTGCACCTCCCCTTGATTATGCTCGTCATCAAGATTGTGCACGATCTCGCCCCAAGTGAATACTTTGCAGCCGGTCCTGACCGATACCAAGCTCTTATGCCTGTCAATGTTATCATTAAGGCTTGTTGTAACCTTTAAGTTATAATTAAAATCCATGCCCAACCTGTCTATCGGCTTGAAATTTATTTTGCATTTGACGGTTTGGTTCCGGGTTTTAAGTTCGGCAGATGTGGTTGATGTCAAATAATAATATTCCTCCTGGGCAAATCCCGGTGAAAAAGTCAATATTTGCAGGGGAGTCCAGGCTAGAGTATAGTCCTGAACAAACGATCTGGTGTCGGTTTTAACTTCTATCGATCCCTGGGGAGTCCTTGCGGACCTGTCGAACAATTGGAAGTTCGAGCCTAATTTTATCTTTTCATGCGAAATCGGGGTCCAGACCGATGAATAAGTATTCGACAAACCGCTGCTTTCAAGCGCCGCTTCGCTTACGGTAAAATCCTCTGCCCTCGAATAATTTGCAGAAAAAGCTGGATTTGGAGTTAAGCTCAAGCCTGTTACGGTCCTTTCAGTTTTCGGGTTTTTCCCATTTACGACCACCGTCGGGGTTTCCTGCCTGTTGTAGTCGTAATTTGTAGATATGGCGTCGAGCGGACTGAAATCGACATGGTATGTCGTGTTTTTTGTCGTAAGCTTTGTTTCAGGCAAAGGCTTAAAATTTATCGCCTGATGGTAAAGTTGTTTTGCATAAGTTGAAAGCTTTTTGATCCTGGGGACCGTCAGGTCAAGCGAGGCATCATAAGAATAATCCCGTGAAAGCGAATGCGCGGTCTTAACTTCGCCCGTCATTGTGTTAATGGTTATAGGCTCCGACAATTGTATATCCCCGCCCAATTTTATCCTGTCTGTAAATTGAAGGGTATAATTTGCATGCCCGGATTTGATATTCCCTTTTGTTTTGCCCAACAGATCCTGGGATAGAGTTCGGGCGGCATCATATCTTTGGTTTAATGCGAACGGCCCAAAACCTAAAGCCCTGGGAGCAACGCCAGCCGTAAAAGTGTTCTGCGAATTATCAGAAGATGGGACGGCCGATCCGGAAACCGGATCCCCTGCAACGATAAGATGCCTATAAGCAAAATTCATATTGCCAAGCCCCAAAGGATTCAACGCCGCAGTATAATTCCTGTCGTAATTTCTAGTGTATGCCGTCCTGCTTGCGCCTATAGGGTTGTTTGTTTCGCGATAAGTATAGGTTGTCGAAAAATCCTGCACAGTCGGCGCAAGTCCTACTGAAAAATCCATGTAATCCGAACCAACCCCGATAGCGGTCCCGCCCAGCGGATTAAAATTAAAACCGATCTTTTTGTTATTATACGAGGCCGAGATCTTCCCGAGCGTGCTCTTAACTCCGTATTTATAAGAGCTGTCGGATTTGACGCTTGAAGAGACAACGGAGCCTCCTGTCGCCTGATAAGCATAGTCGACCGACACGACATCGCTTGTTGTTAGAGTAACATAAAAGAAAGTCAAGCTTCCGGTCGTATAATCGACGAAGTAGTCAATGTCCTTATTCCGCAGATAAGTATTTACATAAACTTTTTCGCTATTTTCAACAACCGGCAAATTTTTGAGAGTTATCTTATTTGTCGGCGACGCAAATCCCGTAAAAGCATCAGTTGTTGTAACTGATGCTACAACCTGGTCGGTATTCGACCTTGCAAAATCCCCTTCGAATTGGATAAGGTCCCCAAGCCTTGCATGCGCATCAATGCCTGTCAGGTCCTGCGAAATATCCCCGCCTACCGTCGCCTGGGGGGCAATATACTGGAAATAGATCGAAAAATTTTGGGTCGGCGCAAGCTCATTATTAAAAGTGATATAGGGATTGTCTTTAGAGTAATTGATCGCATACCCCTTGGCCCCTGCGTCCCCTTCAAAACTGCTGTTCCGCGCATAGATTATTGAGATAAGCGATCCCGAATTCAACACTTCGATCCGTTCGGTGCCTGGCACAATGTTCCTGAAGTTGCGGATATAATACGGCCCCCTGCTCCCGTTGCCGGCCCCCGAATACCTGCCCACAATGCTGCGCTTATAACTGTAAAGCACCGTTACTTCAGATGTTGCTTCAAGAGTTGAAAGCATTTTAATGGCGCCTGTTGCAAATCCGTTTGAAATATCGAACCTGTCATTTATGAAAGGCAATTTTGTTTTTGGGATAATGTTTGCATATCCCGTCAAGGCATTTGCTTCAGCAGTTGGGACCGTATAGTCGATTTCAGCGGTAGCCGCTTTTCCATTTATCGTAACGACCAGAGAGCCTCCTTCTGCCGAGGTAAGCACAGGGAATTTTGACAAATAGATCGTATTATCATTTGCAATGATGCTTTGGCCGGTTTTGCTTTCGATAAAAGAAGCTGTAGCCTCGCCAACGCTTTTTTTGGAAGATTCTTTTAAATACGTCATGCCTATTGTTAGAGATTTCGGATATTTCGGAGGAGGCGGAGGAGGAGGCGTTTCAAACACTTGATATCTGTAATTTACATCGATAATCGAAGTATTTGAAATATTATAGTTAAATGTAACCCTTCCTGCATCATAATCCATTGTGTAGTCAAAATCACGGACAATAAATCTCTTGTCAACATATATTTTTTCGCTATTAATAACAATCTTTTCTTTCGAAAATTTATACGGCCCTCGCGCCCCCGTGCCGGGAACGCTGTCTACAAGCGGGGCTGTATCAAAATACTTATATGAAACCTTTAATTGGTCCAAACTGTCAGGCAAAATAGGCGTCAAAAGCGTCAACATGCCATCCTCATATCTTATGGTATAATCTTCGTTCTTTTTTAGCTGCGTCCCTTTAAATATGGCCAATTCCGAGAATGGAACGACAGGCAGGTTTTTCATCTTATATCGGCCGGACGCTTCCTCCGTTAATTGGGAAATACTGGCCGCTTCAATGCTTGCTTGCGATTCTCCGGTCATGATCCCGATTTCAGGCCCTGTTTCAAGATTTATAACTTGATTTTTTATTAGATCAAACCTAACCCTGTTTTTCTCGAGAACTAATTTTAGCTTTTTGCTTTTTTTCCAGTCTTTTTTCTTCAAAGCAATATCGAGCGCAATCGTAACTTTTTCCATATAATCAGTTATTTTCTCAAGCTTTTCCCGGAAGAAAGCGATCTCAAGCAAAGTCTTTTGGTCGGCTTGCCTGCTTTGGTATTTTGATATTTTACTTCCCGATTCCAAGGCCGCAGGAAAAACCTCGTTCCATTCTTTCGTGATAGGATAAAGTACAGGTGTTTTGGTTCCCCAGGTTGCCTGATCGAACGTGAACCGGCCCTGCACCCCGAAGAAATCCTTCTTTGAAAGCGATGGGAAAAATATATCGATCAAATTGGTGAACTCAAAACTATATTTAAATTCATCGGCCGCAGTTAAGATCCTGTTAAATGTGATCTTGCCTTCAAAATAATCGATCAAATAATCCGTTCCCCTCTGAATGACCGCTCCGTTCAACTGGATGCTTTCTGATCCTTCAACGATAGACCCGTGGCCTAAGCTGTAGGGACCTTTTGAATTATTTCCTCTCTGCGATGTGATCCCTTGGATCTGGCTTTTTAGCTTGGCTGATGGCACGGCTAAAAAATCATAATTTGTATCTTTTGACGAAAGCATGACGCCGTTCAAGAATTTTGTCGTTGTGGCAAACTCATTGCCGGTAAAAGTTGACGTAAAATCCCCGAATGTCAGCTGGTGCTTGTTGTCATAGTTAACTTTTACATCGTATTTATCGGGGGCTTCGGGCTGCTGCTCGACATCGTAGACGACCGAAAGCTTTTCATTCAATTGGCCCATTATCCCAAGCTGAAGGCGCTCTTGCCAAGGGCCTCCAGTCACTGTCGGCGAATACCCGCCTAAATGGGTGAGCCCTAGAAAATAATTTGTTTGTGGATTAACCTTGACTTCGCGGTATTCCCATTTTTTAAACCCTGTGACATCGATCTTTGGGTATTCTGCGCAAAAACTTTTCCCGCCGCATAAAAGCAGGATAAAAATAAGCGCAGCGAACTTGATTTTCATGATTAGGACTTATATTTTTTAACCGCTAATACCGCATTATGACCGCCAAACCCAAGTGAATTGGAGATCGCAGCATTAATTTCAATTTTTTGCGCGTGATGAGGAACATAATTCAGATCGCAATCCGGGTCAGGATTTTCATAATTGATTGTTGGCGGGGCGATATTGTTATTAACTGAAAGAGTCGTAGCAATAAATTCAACAGCGCCCGCCGCGCCAAGCAAATGCCCGATCATTGATTTGTTTGAACTTATTGCTAGCTTTTTTGCATGCGTTGAAAATGCGGACTTTATCGCCATTGTCTCGAATTTATCGTTTAATTCAGTTGATGTCCCATGGGCATTGACATAATCGATATCTTCGGGTTTAAGGTTTGCATCGTGAAGCGCCGAAAGCATCGCCCGCGATGCCCCGTCGCCGTCAGGAGAAGGGGCTGTAATATGGTGCGCGTCGCCTGACATCCCGTATCCTGCAACTTCAGCGTATATTTTTGCATTTCTAGCTTTTGCATGGTCTAGCGTTTCAAGTATAACGATCCCCGACCCTTCGCCCATTACAAAGCCGTCGCGTTTTAGGTCAAATGGGCGGGATGCGATCTCGGGATTGTCGTTATTGGATGTTGAAAGCGCGCGCGCCGCACAGAAACTTGCGATCCCAAGAGGGCTAATAGCGGCTTCTGTGCCTCCCGCAACCATAACTTTAGCATCGCCGCGCTGTAAAATCCTGAATGCATCGCCGATATTATTCGTGCCTGTCGCACATGCAGTAACAACACAACTGTTCGGGCCTTTTGCCCCAAGATGGATCGATACGATGCCCGCGGCCATATTTGTGATCATGTATGGGACGGTAAAAGGAGAAAGCCTATCAGGGCCTTTTTGTTGGAGATTTATTGCCTGCTCTTCTAAAAAATCGATCCCTCCGATGCCCGATCCTATCATTACGCCGACGTTTGCCGCGTTTGCGCTTGAAATTTGAAGCCCCGAGTCATCAAGCGCGAGCTTAGACGCCGCAACCGCAAGTTGGATGAACCGCACCAGCTTTCGGGCTTCTTTCTTGTCCAAAAACTGCGATGGGTCAAAATCCTTGATCTCCGCGGCGATCTTGCAAGGGAAGGCCACCGCATCAAAATGAGTTATGCGTGATATCCCGTTTTT
Organism: Candidatus Saganbacteria bacterium; assembly: GCA_016223245.1. Taxonomy (NCBI): domain Bacteria; kingdom Bacillati; species Candidatus Saganbacteria bacterium. The sequence continues at coordinate 94,145 of JACRPL010000012.1, forward strand.
CCCCGAGACCAGGTTTTTCCAAAATTCCTGGAAGCCGATCCCTATAGGAGTTACAGCCCCAAGCCCTGTAATAACAACGCGATTCATCAATCCGGCTCCTTTTCGGCCTCGGCCGCAAGTTCTTCGATTATTTTTGCTGCAGGCTTGATCGCGCGATCCTTTATCTTCCAAACATTTTCTCCCGAAAACACAATTCCCTGCTCGATATCGCCTTTTTGCGAGTTCACCAGCGCTTTCATGATGCAATATTGGAGCGAACAGCTTTTTAGGCAAAAATCGCAGCCGATAGGTTTTGGAGCGTTTTTATTTAGTATCTTATTTACGAATTCCGTCTTAATGGCGCGGCCAGGCATGCCGACTGGAGATGAAATGATCGCTATATCCTCTTGTTTTGCCGTTTGGTATCTTTGTTTATATTGGATTGCCGCATTGCACTCTTCAGACAGGACAAAACGAGTCGCTATTTGAACGCCGCGCGCCCCAAGCTTCAACATTTTTACAATAGAAGCTCCGTTAATTATTCCTCCGGCGCCGATCACGGGAAGGCGAACTGCCTCCAAAACTTCGGGTACGATGTCCCATACGGAACGGTCAGTCCCCAAATGCCCGCCGGCTTCTTTTCCTTCGACAACAACTGCCGCGGCTCCGCATTTTTCCGCGGTTTTTGCAAGCCGCGCCGAGGAAACAATCGATATTATCGGGGTCTTGCTTTCATGTCCGACCTTAAAAATGTCCCTTGAGAACCCGGCGCCTGTAAAAACAACATCTATCTTTTCTCTGATGGCGGTATTTACGATCCCCAAGAATTCACGGGCGGCAAACATGATGTTTATCCCGACAATGCCGCCTAAAGCTTTATCCCGCGCGATCCTAATTTCGCGCGCAAGCTCCTCAAAAGTCATGCCGGAGGCGCCAATGACCCCTATCCCTCCGGCCGCGGCAACGGCTCCAGCAAGATTTCCCGTCGAGATCCTGACAGCCATGCCGCCTTGTATTATCGGCACCCTGGCGGCCAGGCCGCCGATCTGTAATTCAGGAAGTTTCACTTATGACCTACTTTGCGTGGGACAAAATATATGATACTGTATCGCCCACGGTTTTAATTTTTTCAGCGTCCTCATCGGGGATCTCCGTGCTGAAAGCTTCCTCAAGAGCCATAACGAGTTCCACCGTATCCAATGAATCCGCGCCCAAATCGTCAACATATGAAGATTCTCTTTTGACTTCAGCGTCAGAAACGCCCAATTGCTCGACAACGACTTTCTTAACCTTTTCCAGAACTTCTGATTCGTTCATTCTTTCACCTCCTATTATGTGTTCATGAGCATTCCGCCGTTAACGTTGATAACTTGTCCTGTAATGTAATCCGATTCGGGACTAGCTAAAAACAAAACGGCAGCTGCTACGTCTTCAGGCGTACCCATCTTATTCATAGGAACTTGGGCCAACATCGCTTTTTTTACATCTTCAGTCAACTTGTCCGTCATCGCGGTCTGGATAAATCCTGGAGCCACGGCGTTTGCGCATACTCCGCGGCTTGCCAGCTCGCGAGCAACTGTTTTTGTGAAACCAATGACTCCCGCTTTTGACGCCGCATAATTTGCCTGGCCAAAATTCCCCATCTCGCCAACAATCGATGCGATGCTTATTATTTTACCAGACCTTTGCCTGGCCATCAAAGTTGAAATGATTTTTGTACAATTAAATACGCCTGTAAGGTTGACCGAGATCACAGAGCTCCAATCTTCCGGCTTCATTCTCATTAGCAAGCCATCTTTTGTGATCCCAGCATTGTTGACCAAGATATCAATTTTGCCCATTTGGGCGACCGCTTGCTTGACGCCCTCTTCCACATCGCAAAAATCAGATACATTGGATTTAAGCGCCATTGTTTTGACCCCAAGAGATCGGATCTCTTCCGATGTCTTTGCCGCTAATTCCAAATTGATGTCTGATACTATTATATCCGCACCTTCTTTGGCCAGCGAAAACGCGATCGCGCGGCCAATCCCTTGGGCGGCGCCAGTTATAAAAGCGACTTTACCTTCAAGCTTCGACATAAGTTTTAACCTCCGCTTCTGGATCTATTTTTTTGATCAAATCGCTCAACACTTTTCCGGGACCTACTTCTATATATGTTGTCACACCAAGAGATCTCATTTTCAGGATCGAATTAACCCACAAAACCGAACCGGTCACTTGATTATACAAGTTTTTCCTGATTTCTTCAGCCGATTTTTCCACATCGGCATTTATATTAGCAATAACAGGCACTAAAGATTCTTTTATATCAGCTTGATCCAGTTTCATTTTTAATTTATCGGCCGCAGGTTTCATCAGAGAGCAATGGAAAGGAGCCGATACCGCAAGAGAAATCACTCTTTTAGCGCCTGCCTCTTTGCACAACCTGCCGGCTTCTTTGACCGAAATCTTATTTCCCGAAATTACTATTTGGTCCGGGGAATTAAAATTGGCAAGTTCAACTACTCCAAGATGCGAAGCTTTTTTACAGCAATCGATAACTTTATCTTTAGATAAGTTCAAAACGGCGGACATAGCGCCGACGCCCAAAGCCACCGCCTCCTGCATGAACTTGCCCCTAAAATGCACAAGTCTTAGTGCATCTTTAAATGAAAAAGAACCAGCCGCAACTAAAGCTGAATATTCACCAAGCGAATGCCCGGCAACATAATCTGGCTTGAGCCCTCTATTTTTCAGGATGTCGTTTGCCGCAACACTAACTGCCAGTATCGCCGGCTGGCTTAATTCTGTTCTCTTAAGCTCATCTTCGGGGCCCTCAAAACAAATTTTCAAAAGATCTAAGCCAAGTATTTCATTGGCTTCGGCTAAATAATCCTCTGCGAAACCCTTCCCCATTCCGACAAATTGCGCCCCCTGCCCCGGAAATATGAAAGCTGTTTTCACCTGTACCCCCTCTCATTCTCCCCCTTATCAAGGGGGAGATGTCCCGAGCGCAGTCGAGGGACAGAGGGGGTCACCCCCTGATCTCCTTGATCTTTTTTATCAAAGCAGGTATCACTTCCAAACAATCTCCAACTATCCCATATGCCGCGACTTTGAATATCGGGGCATCCGGGTCTTTATTGATGGCAATGATCGTATCGGATCCCTGCATGCCGACTAAATGCTGAATTTTGCCTGATATGCCGCAAGCAATATATAATTTCGGGGCAACGGTCTTTCCTGTTTGCCCTACCTGATGGTGGGCCGATATCCAGCCAGCGTCAACTGTAGCGCGAGACGCGCCAACTGCTCCCGACAATACCGATGCCAGCTCTTCGATCAATTTAAAATTCTTCGGATCGCCGATCCCGCGTCCGCCCGAAACAATTATTTCCGCTTCCTGCAAATTAACTTTTGCTGATTCGTCTTTGATCGATTGCAATATCTTAACGAGAAGATCGGCATCATCAATGATCGGATCAAAATTTATAATATTACCTTGTTGGGATTTGGGAGTTGGAAGTTGGGATTTTTTGAATACTTTTGGTCTTACGGTTGACATTTGCGGACGGTGATTCGGAGCAATGATCGTCGCCATGATATTCCCGCCGAATGCCGGACGCGTCTGCTGTAATATCTTTTTTTCAGGATCGATCGACAATGCAGTGCAATCGGCCGTAAGCCCGGCATTGACCCTGATCGCAAGCCTAGCGGCAAGATCGCGGCCTAAAGTCGTAGCGCCCATTAAAAAGATCTCAGGTTTAAATTTGCGGATCATTTCGGTTATTGTTCTAGAGTATGGGGCGGTTCTATAGCTTCTAAATTCATCGTGTACTGATAAATAAACCTTGTCGGCGCCGTAAGAAAATATTTCGGACAGGTTTTTTTCGATATTTTTATCCCCAAGAAGTACTGCAGCTACTTCGCATTTAAGGTCCGCCGCCAATTTCTTTGCTTCGGTCAAGAGTTCAAAAGTTACGAGGTGCATTTCGCCGTCCCTGTGCTCGGCAAAAACCCAGATATTTTTATAAGATGAAAGATCGGCTGTACCTGATCTTGATTCTTCTTTTTTTAGGTCGATCGCCAATAATTTACAGGCTGTGACGCATGCTCCGCAAAGTGTGCACTTAAGCATATCAATTACTGCAAGCTTCTTTTGTGTTCCTTCACGCGCATTCATTGAAATAGCGCCAAAAGGACAAGCCTTAACGCACAGCGTGCATCCGGTGCATAAATTATCTAATATTTTAATGCCCATATTTTCCCTCAACTCACCCACTCCCCTCCGCCTTCGGCGGTTTCCCCTCTCCCTCACTTAATAAGAGAGGGAGAGGGGATAAAGGGGTGAGGGTGAGTTAAATGATCTTCCTCTCTTTTAATTTTGAGACAAGCTTGCTCACGACTTCATCCGTTGATCCAGACATTATTTCCCCTGCCCCTTTTGGCTGCGGTGAAAATATCTTGACCACTCTTGTTGGAGATCCGTTGAGCCCTATCTTCATAGAGTCGGCCTCGATATCAGCGGCGCTCATGACTTTTGCTTCCGTCTTCTTTGCTTTCATCATGCCTTTTAGAGAGGGGATCCTTGGTTCGTTTATTTGTTTTACGACAGTTAACACGCAAGGGAGTGGAATTGATACGACTTCGTTTGCTTCTTCCAGCAATCTTTCGACTTTTGCGGTATTCCCGTCAACTTCAACTTTTACGGCAAATGTCGCTTGAGGGATATTGAGCCATTCCGCGATCCCAGGCCCTACTTGCGCCGTATCCCCGTCGATTGCTTGTTTGCCGCAAAATATCACATCGAACTTGCCAAGCTTCTTGATCGTCTGGGCTAGAGTATACGATGTTGCCCAGGTATCGGATCCGGCAAATGCACGGTCAGAAACAAGAACGATTTCGTCCGCGCCCATTGCAACAGCTTGTTTCAAAGCTTCTTTTGCTTGTGGAGGGCCCATTGTGACGACGGTGACGCGGCCTCCGTGTTTTTCGCGAAGCCTAAGAGCTTCTTCAATTGCGCATTCATCGAATGGATTTACGATGGAAGGCACACCCTCGCGAATGAGCGTATTCGTTTCGGGGTTTATCTTAACTTCCGTAGTGTCCGGAACTTGTTTGATACAAACAACTATTTCCATTAGCCGTGTTTAACGCTTTCCTTAATTAAGGACAATCCGATCTGGTTTCGCTGTATCTGGTTTGTCCCTTCATAGATTTGTGTTATTTTTGCATCTCTTGCCATTTTTTCCACCGGATATTCTTTCATGTATCCATATCCGCCAAGAACTTGGATCGCATCGATTGTAACTTTCATCGCAGTATCAGATGCGAAAAGTTTTGCTTCTGATGCCGGGAGAGTATAATCTTTCGCCCCGTTGTCGATCATCCTGGCGCAAGCGTAAACTAGCGCGCGGGCCGCTTCGATCCCAGTTGCCATATCGGCCAATATATGCTGGATCGCTTGGATCGCGATAATAGGTTTGCCGAATTGAACTCTTTGTTTGGCATATTTGATCGATTCATCAAGCGCGCCTTGCGCGATGCCTACAGCTTGAGCTCCAATGCCCGGCCTTGTAAGATCGAGCGTTTTCATGGCAACGATAAATCCCATGCCCTCGCGGCCTAAAAGCTGGCTCTTATGAACCTTGCATTCCTGGAATACAAGTTCTCGAGTAGCGGAACAGCGGATGCCCATTTTATTTTCTTTTTTCCCGAAGGTGAATCCCGGCGCGCCCTTTTCTACGATAAATGCAGAAGCTCCTCTCGGCCCTTTGCTTTTATCGGTGATAGCTATTACAGAATAAGTTTCGGCTTCGCCGCCGTTTGTTATCCATTGCTTTGTTCCGTTTAAAACATAATAGTCGCCTTCTTTTCTGGCCGTTGTCTCAAGACCTGCCGCGTCTGACCCTGCGCTTGCTTCGGTCAAGCCAAATGCCGCGAGTTTTTTCCCTGCAGCGATCTCCGGCATGTATTTTTTCTTTTGTTCTTCGGTGCCGAATAACAGTATCGGGGTCGAGCCTAACGCCGACGCGGCAAAAGTGACTCCTACTCCGCCGCAAACGCGGCTTATCTCTTCTGTCACAAGGCAGAAATTAAATACGCTCTGCCCCATGCCGCCAAGCTCTTCGGGGATATATAGCCCGCATAGGTCGGCATCCGAGAACGCTTTCATTGCTTCCCAGGGGAATTCGCCTTTTTCATCCCATTCCGCCCTTTTAGGCAGAACTTTTTCTACCGCTACTTTTCGCGCCAAGTCCCTGATCATCTGCTGTTCTTCGGTCAACCCATAATTAAGCATTTATTTTACCCCCATCTTATTACATTGGCGCCATATGTCAGCCCCGCACCGAAACCCGCAAGCACTACAATGCCGCCTTTATGGACTTTTTTATCGGCAACCGCCTCATCCAATGCGATCGGGATCGATGCTGCGGACGTATTGCCATATTTTTGCAAATTAACATATACTTTATCTTTTGGCAAGTTGAATTTTTTGATAACGTGGTCGATTATCCTGATATTTGCCTGGTGCGGTATCAAAAGACCGATATTAGACATTGATAGATTTGTTAATCTTAATACTTCCAGTACCGACTCCTCGAGCGCGCGCACTGCGAATTTAAAAACCTCTTTGCCGTCCATGCAAATAAATCCTTTTTGCGGCATTACAAGAAATTTCCCACCCTCGCCTTTAACTTTAAGATAACTTCCGAGGATCCCACAATCCTCGTTCGTGGCTTGAAGGACAACAGCTCCTGCCCCATCGCCAAAAAGTATGCATATGTTCCGGTCCTTCCAGTCAACATATTTAGTTAAAGTATCCGCGCCAACAACCAGGATATTCTTATAAGTCCCGGTTTCTATATACTTGGAAGCGACAGACATCGCGAAATTAAAACCGGAACATGCCGCAGACACATCAAATCCCGCCGCATTTGTTGCCCCAAGCTTATCCTGGATGACGCAGGCTACAGACGGGAATAAGACGTCAGGCGTGCACGTGGCGACTATAATGAGTTCAATGTCTTTTTTGGATAATTTTGCGGATTCGATGGCTCTTTTTGAAGCCTCGTAGGCGAGATCGGATGTCGCAGTCTTTTCGTCGGACACCCTGCGCTCTATGATCCCAGTCCTTGCGCGTATCCATTCGTCGGACGTTTCCACTTTCTTTTCAAGGTCTAAATTCGTTACAACGCCTTGCGGAACAAAAGATCCGGTCCCCAAAATTCTAGCTCTCACTTGCTTTCCTCTTGTTTAATGCATTCGACTATATTTTCTTTGACCGATTCGTTCGCGACCCTTATCGCGTTCATAATCGCGCGGGCTTTTGCCCTGCCGTGCGCCTTGACGCACACGCCATTAACGCCCAATAGCTGGGCGCCGCCGTATTCATCATAATCGATCTTCTTTTTTAAACCGTTAAAAGCCGGCATCATGAACAAGGCGCCGATCTTGGCAAGGGCGCTTTTCGATATCTCTTTTTTTAGCAGGTCGATTATCCGGTACGAGATGCTTTCGGCCAATTTAAGGACTAAATTCCCGACAAAGCCGTCGCAGACCACAACGTCGACATTGCCCGAAAGTATTTCCTTGCTTTCAACGTTGCCGATAAAATTAATGTTCGATTGTGACAACAATTCCCACGCCGCCTGCGTCAATTCGTTGCCTTTTTCTTTTTCTTCGCCGATATTGAGCAATCCGACCCTTGGCCGATATATATGCATTACATGTTCGGCATAAAGGCTCCCCATCTCGCCGAATTGCTGGAGGTGCTTCGGCTTGTTGTCGACATTCGCCCCCATATCAAGAAGCAGGACCCTCGAATTTTCAGTGGGAAAAACAGTAGCTATTGCCGGCCTCTCAACCCCTGAAATCCGCCCCAGCTTGAACAAGGATCCGGCCATAAAAGCGCCCGTATTCCCGGCCGACACTACAGCCGATACAGTCCCGCTTTTCAACAAGTCGAGCGCAACATTGATCGATGCGTCTTTTTTTTCGCGGATGGCGGATACAGGCGATTCGTTCATCCCGATATTCTGCGTTGCATTGTGTATATCTATATGGCCAATAAACTTTTGCTTTTGTATGATATTCGCGAGCCGATCCGTTTCCCCAATAAGCGTTATATCAAGCCCCGGAGTATTAGACAACGCAAGAATTGCGCCTTTGATAGTTTCTTCGGGCGCGAAATCCCCGCCCATTGCATCTACGGCGATCCTTCCCACTATATGTTATTTCTCCTTGGCTTTATTCTTTTTTTGCTTGACCCTGATTACCGCGCGGCCCTTATACGTTCCGCAAGCGGCGCACGCATAATGCGGGCGCTTTGGGGCCCCGCATGATGGACATGCTCCAACCCCCGGCAGGTGGGCCCTAAAACTTTCGGCTCTTCTTTTTCCCTGCCTTGATCTGCTGTGTCGCTTCTTTGGTACTGGCATGTAATTTTCCCCCCTTATTTGGCCGAATACTTTTCATCGCATAACAAATTTTAATTATACGGGTTTAGATTTTCTTTGTCAATTTAGGCCGCCGAGGAATTAACAGCAACACAAGCGCCGCCGATATTCCCGCGATCAAAGCCCCATATAAAAATGGGATCTCTGCGCCAAATCGATCCCACAAAAGCCCGGCGATCGCAGAAGTGGGCAAGGCAATAAGACCGATCACCATATAATATATGCCGTACGCTGTTCCTCGAAGTTCGGAACTTATATAATCGGCGACCATGGCTCTCGGTGTCATATTTGTTACTGCGCTAACCACTCCATATATTGCAAAAAGAAGCCATGCATATATCGGATGATTTAGGACTGCGAAACCAAAAGACATAATAGACGACAATGCAAAGCCGAGGAACAATATGTTTCTTTTGCCTATTTTATCGGCAAGGACGCCTAGCGGCTGGGACAGAGAGCTATATATAATGTTATATACCAAGTAAATGATAGGTATAAGCGCAGCTATCACTCCCATATTGTTAGCCCTCAAAATAAAGAGAGCATAACTAAAGTTTGAGAACTGGAATATTGCTGAAACCAAAAGGAACGAACGAAAACCGGAATCCAGATTTTTCCAATTGGTCGGTGTTTCGCTTTTTACAAATTCTTTCGCCTTAACATCTTTAACCATGAAAGAAACGATCAATACGGTAAAGATGCTTGGAATAAGCGATAGCCAGAATATTGTCCTATATTGGAAAACTATTGATAAGTTGGTATATCTTCCTAATATATATAGAAGGAACGATGCGAGGAGAGTGCCAATAACCGCCCCTGTCGTATCCATTCCCTGCTGGAATCCAAACGCGCGCCCTCTTTCGTTTTCTTGCACCGAATCGGCGATCAAGGCATCGCGCGGAGGATTTCGAAGGCCTTTGCCCACCCTATCGGCAAACCTGACAGCAACAACTTGGTACCAAGTATTGGCGAGCGCAATCAGAGGCTTAACAATTGCCGAGATGGAATATCCTACAACAACCAAACCCTTTCTAGCTTGAAGCTTATCGGAAACCCAGCCGGAAACAACTTTCAATATGCTCGCTGTCGATTCGGCGATCCCTTCGATCAAACCGATCATCGCACGGGAAATACCGATTGCGGAAAGAAATAGCGGGAGCAAAGAAAATATCATTTCAGATGAGATATCGGAAAATAAGCTGGTCATTCCGATCCAAAATACGTTCTTCTTTTTTTCCATATAGAAAAGGCCTTTCTTATTTGATCCTAAAAATTTGCACCCTGAATCCCAATTTGGGAAAATATTTTTCGCTTACCATGTCAAGATGGCTTGCGTTTTTCTTTATAAAAAGGTTCCAAGGCCCCTCCGCATGCCCTTCAGGATCGTATTTAATATCTTTGCCGTCAATAAAAGGCGATCCTTTTAACATTTTGATATCGGCTAGATACATGCCGCTTTGAAGTTTTATCTGGCCCAATGAAAATTCGTTAACGACCGGGCCGGGTCTTAAAGGGGACAGATGCAAATAAAATGCATATGGGCTCAACTCTACAAACGATGTCCCAAAAATAAGAGCTGAATGTGGCGGTGTATTTTTATGAAAAAAGTCAAGCACTTCGCTCATCCTCTCGCCCTGCACTCTCCTTCCCCCTTCCACCTGCGGCGTAGTTTTGCCCAAATAAAAATCCAGCATAGGCTTCCCATTCGCAATAAATGAAATAACAAGGATCATAGTCCCTAAAAATATTATTTGCCGTTTTTTAGCTGGTCCAAATGATGAGGAGAACTGGCCCCATAAGAACACCCAAAAATACGCGCTCGATAATAATATTATCGGCACGAACGGCAAAATAAAACGGGGCGTTTTTGACCAAATAATAAAAATAGAGATCATTAACGGGACCCATGAAAAAATTCCCAGCAAAACGGCATTTTTGTCTTTCTTTATCAATAAAAATATGCCAAATATCGCGATCACAGTCATTATCCCGAACAAAGGGAACCAAGTATAATTAATGGCCAAAACCTTGAAATAATAGGTAATATTATTGATAAGACCATCGATAGGGAATGCCCCATCTGCGGAATATTTTTTATTCCAATAGATCAATCCCCATTTCCGTTCACTTTCGGGCCCGAACAACCACCAGATAGAAATGAGCAATGATGGGATGAAAACAAGCAGGTACTTCATAGCCCAGGCGGAAATAGGAAGAGGCTCGCGCTTTTGCGCATCAATGATCGCGGATATAAGATCGTAAACCGACCAACAAATGATGCTTGCTATTATGAACATTGCATAATTATATTTTGTCACTATACAGATGCCGGTTAAAATGCCTAGCGGCGCGATCCATGCCCATTTCTTTGTATTTTCAAGTTTCAAGAGACAATAAAAAGCGCCTACCGTCAAGAAAGCCCCAAGAATCTCGATCATATTGCTCGTTCCAAAAAAGACGATCAAATTTGACGTGACCATCAAGAACCAAGCTAATGCTCCGATCAATTTGCCTCGGTCAAGGCTTAGCTCCCTCCCTGTCAAATAGACCAGGATCAATATAAGAAAATAGATCGCCAAATTGGCCGCTCCTGCCGTTGCGTAACTCGCGCCGAAAAAGACAAAAAATATTGCAACTACCCAAGAATGAAAGAATGGCCAATGAGCCTGGTGGTGCGTATCGCGCCAAAAGCCGTCCCAATCGCCGGTCTCAACATCCCGAGCTATCATTGTGCTAAAAAGCGCATGGTGGGATTGGTCCCAGCTATAAACATCTGCCGGCATCACGACAAAATAAAAAAGAACAAGGCAGAGAACAAGTGAAAATAGAAAGACCATGATGATATCAATATTTTGTTTAAAGGATCGCTTCAGGCAATCAAGCATATTTATTCCTCCTCCGTTTTTTCCATTGCGAGTCGACCGCGCTTTTTTTGCGAAATAAAGGCTTAAGGTCGGGATCCATAAGATAGCCGATAAGCAGCATCACTTGAGGAATAAATTGTAAAATATTCCTTACGGCCGGAGTTACAAAGAAAAGCATATCGTATATTGGTTGTGCGATGACGAAGTAATAGGACATATAGCCGAAAAGGTTGAGCAATATGAGCGATAAAAGGCTCATATTAAAGTTCTGCGCGAGCTTTTTATAATTGAAGATAATAAGGAGCAGCAGGATGACCCAGATTATATTCCAATTGCTTCGGGAAAACAGGTAGTCCCCGAATACAACAACCAAAGCGGGAACCCTTGAAAAATCCATTTGGGCATTAAGCGAGAGCGAGTGGACGGAAGACGCGCCATGGCGAGAAAAAAATACTGCGTAAAACAAGTAAAACGCGCCGATCAAAACCGTTATCATGCTGATTTTTTTCAACAGCTTGAGCTTCCCAAAAGAAGCCATCCTGCCGCTGAAAAGAGCTGCAATAAAAACAATAAAAGTCGTAGCAATAAAGAAAATGCCTTCGCTCTTTATTGCTATAAGCGACAGAAGAAAAAACATCGACAGCAAAAGGAAGCGTAATTGCAATCGGTTGAACCACAATAAAAGCAAGGATATCGCCGCAAAATAATATACGGCCATTGGAAAATCCGAATAAGCGGTCGTCGCATGATATGCTAAAAATGGAAGGCTGCCCAACGCGAAAGTTGCGAACAATGAAAGCGGCCTATTTTGCGCGCGGCGGAGCGCGAAGTAAAACAAGATCAATAAGCAAACAAAATAGATCGGATACAATACTTTTCCTAGAATTTCATTCCAATTGTTAATGGAAATAAACACCCATGTTTGGTTGAGGCAATTATAAAGCGGATGGTCTGTCTGGCTGGCGCTAGCTACAATAGCGGTTTTTTCAAGGAAAAACATTTTTGCCCGCCAGGAATAAATGGCAAAAGCGTCGCAGGCGACTACGGGTTTTATCAAAGTTGAAACAAAAACAAAGATAATTTGAATAAAAATGAAGCCGACCAATGTTTTTTCGATATTGTTGAACTTTTCACATGAGAAATTAAGCGATAAGACCTTGTTCTTATAAAGAATATATAATCCGTAAACGATCAACGGCAGCCATGGCAGAGAAAGGCCGACAATAGAAAATTTTATATTCAATCTTGAAAATAATAACATCTCCAAGACCAAAAGCATCATCCCTGATAAAAAACCAAATGCGCATATTTCAAGCATTTGCATATCGTCTTTTTTCTTCAGGAACAAGCCCGCAAAACATGCCCCCAATATAAGAGGGAAAAGAACAGCGTATGCAAACATTAACCAAGCAATCATTGTTCTATTATCACTTTCTCCTTAAAATATAGGCTTGATCCGACTGCTTCTTGAACAGATAGTAATCCTTGAGATAATTGAGCACTTGGCCCAAATCTTTTTGATAATGAAAAACTAATATGTAATCGGCCGGCTTTAAATAAAAATTCAAGGGATAAAGATAATAACTGGCGATTTCACTGCCGTAAGCTTGGCTTGATTGCAGCATTTCAACTTTTGCCCTTTGCGGAACGTTTGCTTTTATAAATGACAAAAAGCCATAAAATTCTTTGCCGACAAAAGCCGCTTGCTTCTCCTCAAGGGATCTGAAGCCAAAGATCCTGAAATCGCCTTTAAGCTGAAGCCATTGGTTGTTTAGGCTCCAAATGGAGATGAGACCCAAGAAACCAACGCAAGCAAAAATGGCCGCTTGCCTGAAAATTTTCAACGAATATGCCAGATCTTTGCTAATGATAAAATGGCAAAGAAAAGCTGAAAAGCCGACCAATAAGATCGAAAAATAGATATAATAATTGATCGGTATCCCAAAAATATAATTTGCCTGCATATTATTGATCGAAGGCCCCTCGATCAAGCGTCCCCGCGGTCCCCACAATTCCCGCCAGCCCGAACTGATATTTGAACTTATGCTCGCGGCTGCGGCATTTGATTGCGCAACCGTAAATCCGTCCAACCCATTTTCGGGAAAGACTACAAGTTGGCCAACCAAACCCGCCCAATATTTATTTTGGGAACGCAAATTGAATGTATATTCCTTAAAAGCAACTGACCTGTCTATAAAGAACCAAATGCTTTTTTGCTGGTTGAAATTCGGATCGAAGTCCGTGGCCCAGAAAAGCCGGGCCGTCCCGCTTTTTTCCGACTTTATCCGCAAATTTACTGTATCATATTCCCCTGCATATATTGAAATCTCCGGCTGACCGGCAAAATATGGCGTATTCGGCTGTTGGATGAATTTGATCTGGATCTGATCCTGTCCAAATACGGGGCATACGGCACAAACCAAAGCCGTAAGAAGTAAAAGACCGCGCTTGAGCATAATTGTGCCAATTATAGCATACGATAATAATTACATCCTAAAATCTGTTATAATACATAATGAAAAATGGAGAGGAATAATGGAAATATCTGTAGTCATGCCATGTTTGAACGAAGAAAAAACGATCGGCGAATGTATTGATAAGGCTATGGTCGCATTGAATAGATTAGGCGTTCCATCCGAAATAGTTATCTCGGATAATGGATCAACGGACAGGTCTGCACAGATCGCGTTGAAAAAGGGAGCCCGCGTCGTAAGAAGCGAACAAAAAGGATATGGATCGGCATATCTAACAGGTTTCGAAAATGCGAAAGGCAATATCATGATTATGGGCGACTCTGATAACACCTATGATTTTACCCAAATAGGCCAGCTGATCGCTCCCCTAAAAAATGGTTATGACTTTGTGATCGGTTCAAGATTAAGAGGGAATATTAAAAAGGGAGCAATGCCTTGGCTTCATCGCTATTTTGGAACGCCCCTGCTCTCTTGGATGCTGAACCTTGTCGCAGGGACAAAAATATCCGACGTCAATTGCGGCATGCGCGCTTTTACAAAAGAAGCATATAAGAAAATGCATTTAAGGGCTGCGGGAATGGAATTTGCGTCCGAAATGGTCATCAACGCGGCCCGCGCAAAGCTGAAATTCGCGGAAGTCCCTATTTCTTACGATCGAAGAGAAGGGGAATCAAAGTTGAGAACCTTCTCCGATGGCTGGAGGCATCTTCGCTTCATGCTGATCTATAGCCCGAATTATTTATTTCTGGGGCCAGGTCTTTTCATTTTTATCTTAGGCCTTGCCCTATTGCTGTCATTGCTTCAGGGGCCAATAAATATCCTTGGATATTCGTTTGATTACCATTTTTCAATATTAGGCGCAATGCTTGCTATCCTTGGATACCAAATAATCAGCTTGGGTATGTACGCGAAGATCTATGCGCTTTCCGAGCAATTTGAAGAAAATGACCTTATGTTGGCATCATTTTTAAGGTTTTTTAACTTGGAAAAGGGGTTGGCTATAGGCGCAATTGTTTTATTGATAGGTCTTGGCATGAACTTTTATTTGGTTTACGAATGGTTATCGGGACGCTTAATACAAGAGGTCCGTTTTGCTTTAGTTGCCCTGACTTTTACAGTGATCGGAGTACAAACGATATTTTCATCTTTTTTCTTCAGCATATTAGGGATCAAGAAAAAATAAGCCCGATGGACACAACCCCATTTATTTCCATAATCATCCCTGTAAGAAATGGAGAGAGATTATTGGCAAATTGCCTTGAAAGCCTAAAACTGCAAAGTTATCCCCATGATCGATTCGAAATCATAATATCCGATGGAATGTCATCGGATGACACGATAAAAATCGCTGAAAAATATGGCGCGAAAGTTGTTAGAAATCCCAAACTTACGGTTGGGCCGGGACGAAACGAGGGATATAAATTATCTCGCGGGGATCTTATCGCTTTTTCCGATGATGATTGCGTAATGGATAAAGATTGGCTGTTAAATAGCGTAAAATATTTTAAAGATGAACGGGTCGGCGGTTTGAGCGGGCCAACTATTACACAAAATGACGGTTCGCCTTTAGGAGAAGCTATTGGGCTCATATATGATCTGGCGGCATCATCAGGAAAGTCAGCTCATCGAAGTGAAAACAATAAGGTTTCCGAAGTTGCGGATATCCCCGGTTGTAATGCCATATACCGGAGGACAGTAATTGAAGAAGTTTTTCCGATAGATGAAACCCTCATCACCGCGGAGGACGTCGAAATGAACAGGCTTATTAGGCTTGAAGGACATAAATTACTCTATGTTCCTGATGTAAAACTTTGGCACAATCGTCGGCAAAATCTAATGGGATTTTATAAACAAATGTACCGTTTTGCGATCGGGAGGCTCCAGGTCGGCCGAAAAGACCTCAAAATGCTGACTCCTACGCATATATTGGCCGGAATAACACTGCCAGTTATCATCTTGTTATTACTTGCATTATATTTCTCGAATAATATTAGGACTATTTATTATTTTTCATGGGGGATCCCCTTTCTAGCCATAATTGCGGCAGTTTTCGCTTTTTTCAAAACCGGGGCAATTAAGCCGGCGATAGTCTTTCCGTTTGTTGTAATAACTTTTATCGTAGCTTGGTCGCTTGGTTTTATGAGGGAGTTGTTTTTTCCTATATGAACAAACAAAAAGTATTGCTTGTTCAGCCTAATTATCAACTGAAGAAAGATGCAGTGATCTGGGGAATGAATCCTCCCCTCAATTTGGCGTACATTGCCGCTGTTCTTGAAAGATCCGGCGTTCAAGTCGAGATATTGGACGCAAATGTCTTAAGGTTGTCGCCCAAGCAGGTAGCCGATTATGCATCGGACAAGAAATTCAATATTTTAGGGATAAGCATTTTAACCCCGGCGCACACCTATTGTATTCAAGTCGCAAAGCTTTTGCCAAAAGATATTATTTCCGTAGCTGGAGGGCCTCATTCGGCAGGGATGTCAGAAGAACTCCTAAAAGAAGGGTTCGACCTCGTTGTTAGGGGCGAAGGCGAATATACGATGCTGGATATCGCATTGGGAAAAGATGTAAAAGAGATCAAAGGCTTATCTTACATAAAAGATAATATTGTAATACACAACGAGAAAAGGCCTCCGCTTAACCCCGACGACCTGCCCTTTCCGGCTCGCCACCTTCTGATAAATAATGGGGTCGACAGGCCATACGCTTCTGAAGGGACCCGCTTCTTTCCATGGTCTCCTATCTTTACTGCGCGAGGCTGTCCCTACAATTGTTATTATTGCAATAAACTGACGTATGGCGCTTGTTTTGCCGCAAGGACGCCCGAAAACGTTGTAGCGGAAATGATCGAATTGGTTTCAAAATATAATGTAAAAGAGATCGATTTCTACGACGACTGTTTCAATTTTGACATGAAACGCGCCGAAAATATCCTCGACCTGATCATTTCGAAGAAAATTAAAATATACCTTAGATTTTCCAACGGGCTGCGAGCGGATAAAATAAGCGAAAATCTACTGGTAAAAATGAAAAAGGCCGGCTGTGATTATCTTGCCTACGGAATCGAATCCGGAAGCCAAGAAGTTCTAGATAAAATACCAAAAGCCATAAAGCTTGATACGATAAGAAAAGCCGTTGCCCTCACAAAAAAACAGGGAATAACAACCATTGGGTTCTTCATGCTGGGGCTTATTGGCGATACCGAAGAAACAATGCAAAAAACAATAGATTTCGCAAAGGAACTTGATCTTGACGGAGCATTGTTTAATATAGCCGTCCCATATCCCGTGACAAAAATGTGGGATATGATCGAGAAAAACGGCAGACTATTGATATCAGGCTATGAAGATTATTGCCACACCAGTGGTAAAATGGTTTACGAATATCCAGGGACTGCAACGCCTGATGTCGTTGAAAGAATGTTTAAAAAGGCAAATAGGGAATTTTATTTTAGGCCTAAATATATATTAAAGCAGCTTCCAAAATTATTAAGGCCCAGCCAAATACCGATGCTGCTCAAGGGATTAAAAAGGATCATGTTCTTGCAAAGACAGGAGAAATGCGAAAAAAACGGCGCAATGAAAAATGAAACCAAAAAGTTATATGAAAACTGGGATAATTTCTGGTCAAAAAAAGAAGGGCCCACCCGTATAGGGCAATTTTTGATGAACCTCTCAATTGACGCCGTAAAAAAGACTTTGGACCGGAATTCGGACAATATCAAACATGATGCCAAGATCCTGGATATCGGATGCGGAAGCGGAAGGACGCTTAATATTTTCAGAAGATGGGGATATTCAAATATTATCGGCATCGACAACTCGGTAGAGAGCGTCAAGCGCTGCATTGACTATGGATTTGAAAAAGACAAAGATGTATTTGTTATGGATGGCACGCACACTTCATTCAAAGACAATGAGTTTGAAGTGGTATTCTCCGAAGGGATCTTGGAGCATTTTCTTGACTTTTCTGGTTTTGCAAAAGAAATGGCGAGGATCAGCTCAAAATACATATTGCTTATCCAGCCGAACCATTTTTCTTTTTTTGGCAAGACCATCAATTTCCTGTCCGACCATTTAAGGCAGAATGTTAAAGAATATAGTTATAAGATCGATGATTTCATCTTGGCCTTCCAAAAGAACGGATACAAATTAAAAGAAAAACGAGACACTCCTCTTGCGGACTTTTGGATCTTATTATTCGAAAAAGAAAAGGGGAAATAGAATGAAGGTCTTGCTGCTCAACCCTCCATATGAAAAACATTTTATACGCTCCGCACGTTGGGCGGCAAAAAGCATTTCCGGCAGCAACTGGTACCCGATATGGCTTGCCTATTGCACTGGGCTTTTGGGAAAGCAAGGGCATGAAGCGAAATTAGTTGACGCTTTGGTTGAAAGTTATTCTATTGAGAAGACTGTTCAAATAGCTAACAAATTCTCGCCAGGCCTTACGGTCATTTATATTTCAACAGCCAGTCTAGCAAGCGATGTAAAAGTTGCTGAATTGATAAAAGAAAAAACAGGGTCAAAGATCGTCCTTGTCGGCCCTTGGTGCGCGGTTGAGCCAAGCGATATCATTAACAGCTCAAACGCGGTCGATGCAATAGCGCTTTATGAATTTGATTATACTATTTTAGAAATAGCCCAAGAGAAGGAATTAAAAGACATTAAGGGCCTATGGTGGAAGAGAGGCGGCGAGATCATACGGAATCCGCTAAGGGAACCCGTCACATCAGAAGAGCTGAATGGATTTCCATTTGTTACAGACGTATACAAACGGCACCTTGATATAAGGAAGTATTTCCAGGCTCCCCAGCTCCACCCTTTTGTCGACCTTTTCACAGGGCGGGGCTGTGCTTGGGGAAAATGTGTTTTTTGCCTTTGGCCATATGCCATGACTAAGGGCGCGCCTTATCGAATGCGAAAGATTGAGAATGTAATCGATGAAATAAAATATATCAAAAAAGAATTGTCCTATGTCAAAGAGATCTTTTTGCAGGACGATACTTTGCAGGCCGACCGAGCGCGCGAATTCTCAAAAGAATTGCTCCGAAACAATATCAAGACCACATGGTCATGTTATTCTAGGGCGAACCTGGATTTTGATACGCTAAAGATCATGAAAGAAAGCGGATGCAGAGGACTTCATGTCGGATATGAGTCGGCTGATCCAAAGATATTAAGATCGATCAATAAGGGCGTTACAGTGGAAGAAATGGAGAAGTTCACAAATACCGCATACGATCTAGGATTTATAATTCATGCCGATTTTATTATTGGATTGCCTGGAGAGACGACTGAAACGATCAAAACAACCATTAGATGGGCAAAAAGATTGAAAGCCCATTCTTATCAATTTGTTACCCCCAAAGCATATAGAAATACGCCATTATATACTTGGGCGGAAAATCATCATATAATAAAAAATGGCGAAGCTGTTATTTCTGAATTAAGTTCAAATGAATTGGATCAGTGGGTAAATCGTGCTATTAAGGAATGCCACCTGAACATTTATTATTTATACAGGATGATGCGGCGCCCTTACGAATTGGGAAGAATGATAAAGAGCGCTTGGTTTGTAATATTTAGCATCTTAAGCGGATCGAAACATTAAGAAAATAGATCAAGTCCGCCCGAACATTTTTTCGAAGTTTTCTTTTGTAAGCCTGACCATCGTCGGTCGGCCATGAGGACAAGTCAAAGGGTTCGAGGTTAAATAAAGGTCGCGGATAAGCCCTTGTATCTCTCCAATTTCTAATTTATCCCCCGCTTTTACGGCTCCGCGGCAAGCCAAATACTTGTTCATCCTCTCTTTTCTTTTTTCGGGCTGGTTCTTGTATTCTTTATCCTTGAATTCGGAGATCAAGTCGGTAAATATTTCTTTCGGCGATTCAAGGCTAATAAAAGATGGGACGGATCGCAAAATAAAAGAATCCTTGCCGAATATTTCGATATCAAAGCCCATTTCTTTTATTGTTTCAAGATTTTCTTCAACTATAATCGAGTCTAAGTGATTAAATCCTAAAGTTTCCGGGATCAATAAACTCTGGAAGCTTGAAGCCTTCCCCCTATTTGTAAGCTGATCAAAAAGTACTCTCTCGTGCGCGGCATGCTGGTCGATCAAAACAAGGTCCACACCATCTGTACATATTATAATGTAAGTGTCTATGAGTTGATATAGTGGAATTAATGGGGAGATGCCGGTTACTTCCATTGTAAGAGGAGTTGGGGTGAGGGTGATGATGCCAGTTTGGTTGTTGGTCATAGGGAATTGGTCTTGCTCAATTCTATCCAAACTACCTAGCCCAATATCCATACTGGCCTCTGGCCCCTCACCTACCCTCATTTTACCCATTGCAGCAGAAACAGCCTCTCTTACTTGACCCATCACTATTTTATTATTAAGAAACTTAACTTCCCTCTTGGAGGGATGGACATTAACATCGACTTCATTGGGTTTAATATTTATGAATAGCACGGCTATCGGATAACGGTTTGATGGGATCAAAGTTCGATATGCGTCCTCAAGAGCTCTGGACAAAAGAAAATTATTGATCGATCGATTATTTACAAAAAAGCTTTCATATCCGCGATCAATGCGGCTGATCGTTGGTTTTGAAACATATCCCGACACGTTGTCACTTTTAACTTCGATCAGATCTTTTGCGATATCGAGTCCATAAACAGAATATATTGCATCAAATAATTTCCCATTTCCCGCCGACATAAGAACTTCTTTGCCATCGACAACCAACTTAAAGGATATTTCCGGGTTCGAAAGAATAAAACGAGTAACAAGGTTTTGGATATGCCCGAGTTCAGTATAATTGCTCTTCAGAAATTTTAATCGAACAGGAATGTTATGAAAGAGGTCTTTTACTTTCATGGCCAAACCATGCCCGCTTGGATTTTGTTCGATCGTCATATTTGAAACGCTATGGATAGACGGCAATGCTTCGCCTCGGAATCCTAGGCTTTTTAGATTAAACAGGTCATCGAGCGAAGAGATTTTACTAGTCGAATGTCTTTCGAGTGCAAGTTTAATTTCATCTTGCGCCATACCGATCCCGTCATCAGTAACGCATATAAACTTCTTCCCGGCATCTTGTATCTCGATCGTTATATGTGTTGCTTTAGCATCGATTGAATTTTCAACAAGTTCTTTTACAACGGAAGCGGGCCGCTCCACAACTTCGCCGGCGGCAATTTTGTTTACAAGATCAGGTGGGAGTATTTTTATTTTTGATTTATCCATTGGGATTAAATCTCGGAAATATTTTTCAGCACTGAATCAAGTTTCCGGTCAACCCCTGCTCTTTTTGCAAAAGCAAACATTCTATCCTTATCAATGTTCTTTAAAAGTTTCATTGCCTTCAATAATTCTTGAACATCAACAAGATCTTGGGGGCCGCCCGCTTTAAGCTTTAAAACAACTAAATCTTCAGCCAAAGCAATGGGTATTGAAAGATTTTCAAACAATTTAATGGATGAAGCGGAATTTACCATTTCTTCCTGCCATTTCCAAAATACAGGTATAATATCAACTAATTCATCATCATTTTTATCGAAGATGCGGATCAAGCCTTTTATTGGGTCATCGGCTGTTCCTTTGAATATTTTATATGAATACCCCATTTCTTTAATTGTTTTTGGGAATATTTCAGAAAAAAAATCGTTTTCAGCGGAAACAAGAAAATCGATATCCTGCGTCGCTCTCGGTTTCGATCTTGCGGAAACAGCTAAAGCACCAATAAGCGCAAAGCCTGTAATTTTGTTTTCATTTTTTGCTTTTTGAAGCTGCTTTGCAAAAACTATTAGCTCTTTTTCAAGATTTTTCATTTGTTTGTTTTTTGACGGATGCCTTAAGTTTGAAGCATAATTGCGAGATTTCGATTGATTTAAGCAGTTTTTCGGCAGGGCTCTTTTTCAGCGCTTTCATTAATGAATCTAAATTTGTTTCCTTTTTAACATTCATTATAGGTAATTATAACACAATCTTTGCTATTAGAAGATCAGGCGGAAGTATTTTTATCTTGTTCATTTATTTTATCGAAAACCTCTTGGGGAATGCGCATTGGCCTAAAAGTTTTAATATCAAGGGCAAACAAAATTATATGCGCGGTTACAAGAGGCCTATTATCTTTTATAACTTTTTGCAGAAAGATAAGCCTTGCTCCCGTTATTTTTTCAATCTCTGTTTCGATAACAAGTTCGTCGTCATAAAATGCGGGAGAATTGTAACTGCAATCGACATGCTCGACTGCAAAGACTATCCCTTTTTGTTTTAGGGCTTTGAGCGATAAGCCAAGATCCCTGATATACTCCGTCCTGCCCTGCTCAAAATATCCAAGATAATTCGCGTAATATACGACGCCCTCCGCATCGGTATCACGGTATATAGGGCGGATTGATATATGGTTTTTCATGGTGATCTTTTTAGCCCCCTGTTATAATTGGACTAACTGGAAAGAGAGTTTTAAGGGGGTTCAGGGAATGACGCACAGGAAATGGACGGCGGAGGAAAAAATGTCAGTTGTGCTGGAGATGTTTAGGCAGGCGCGACCGGTAACGCA